>CAZFJT010000266.1:0-1312 GCA_964519135.1 uncultured Syntrophales bacterium
CAGACGCCCAGTGGCTTATGTTAAGGAATGAAGAAACTGCCGATTTGAGGTTCACGGATTATATATCAGTTGTCAAGAGGCGTAAGTGGTTGATAATCCTGGTCCTGATCCTTTTCCTGGGCATGGGTTTATGGCTCTGGCGTCTGTCGGTTCCAGTGTACGTTTCCAAGGCCACAGTCCAGCTTAATAGATCCGACAGGGACATCACCCTGAAATTGTCTGATCCACAATTGGACAGATTATGGTGGAGACTGGCATTTCAGGCTAAGGAAAACTATTTGACCCACGCTCAATTGATTCAAAGCCGAAGCGCGGCCAAAGAAGTGGTCAAAAGGCTTGGACTGGCGCGGCGACCTGAGCTGCTCAATTTGTTTAACTTGAATACTGACTCCAAAGTAGTGGGGGCAGGTGAAGAATCCCAGAATCAATTCACAATTGAAGAAATGCTGGCTGAAATGGTATCTGGGATGATTTCTGTTGAAGAGGCGCCTGGCGCAAGACTACTCAGAATGCGTGTGGTTCATCAGGACCCTGAATTTGCGCAGGAGGTTTTGTCAGCCTACATTAAGACCCATATTGATAGGGAAACCTCAAAAATGAAAAGGATGTCCCTAGAGGCCAAAAAATTCTTGGAGATCCAACACCAGGAGGCAGAGGTTGCTTTCTTGAAATCATTGGAGGACCTTGTCAATTTCACACAAAAAAACGGTATGGTGGCAATGGAAGGAAAGGCCAACCATCTGAAGGCTTTCTTTTACAGCGCCTCGCAGATGTTGGCTGAAACCAGTTTGCAACAGCGGCGTATCCAGGCGGGTCCGGGACTCAATGATGGGTCTGGGAGTTTTGATCATTCAGCTGCTGCTTTCGCGAGAGAGCTGGGAAGGTTGGAATCCAGGTACAGCTCACAGAGAGCAATATACAATGATGACCATCCTTCTATAATCTTAATGAGAGAAAGACTTAAAGCTCTGAAACAAAAGCTTTCCCAATTGCGCACTAATCTAAAGGAAAGCGCATCTCGGAATATTCAGCTCCAGAAGAGGGCGCAGGCCAAGCTCTTTCAGAACGCTAAAGAGGCTACAGCTCAAGCGAATAAGCTAATGATCAGATATGAGGTTCTTAAGAGAGCTGTTGAAAAAAATGAACAGCTTTTTCGGGTGTTGTCCGTAAAATTGAACAGAATAAATATGGAATTGGAATCATTGGCAAGCCCCATTGACGTGGTGGATCCTCCAAGTCTTCCAATTGAACCCGCAAAATCCCTGATGGGAGTGAAAATATCTATTCTGGGGTTTTTGGGACTATTTACAGG
>CAZFJT010000266.1:1322-5336 GCA_964519135.1 uncultured Syntrophales bacterium
TGCGTAATCGAGTTCCGAAACAAACAGATCACAGACGCCATGCAGTTGCGCAGAAACCTTGGATTAAGGGTCCTGGGCGTGATACCGGCAGCGGGTGAGATAAAAGGGCCGTACATAAGTCTAAAAAAGAATCAAGACAAACTCTCCCATCTAACCGAGGCCCCGCGGTCTCCTGTGTCAGAGGCCATTAGGAGTGTTGAAACCATGGTGTCGGGTCTTGTGCTGGAAAAGGACCACAAGAGCATAGTAGTGACCAGTCTTTACCCATCAGAAGGCCGAACCTTTATCACCGCGTCCCTGGCTTCAGCTCTTAGTTCAAGGCATGGAAGGGTGCTTGTGGTAGATTCCGATTTACGGTCATCCGGAATGAGCAGGGTGTTTAAACTAGAACCCAATGTTCCGGGACTCTCCGACATACTCAGCGGTAGGATCAAAGATTATAGGAAGTTGGTCAGAAGATCACGAGTAAAGGGCCTATTTTTCCTTCCGGCCGGAACCGGCAGCAAGAATCCGGGCGCGCTTCTTGGCTCAAAACCAATGAGAGATCTTGTTGCCACACTTTCCGAAGATTTCGACATGGTAGTGTTTGATTCACCGCCTTTGCAAATCTTTTCGGACTCAACGTCCATCTTGCAATACACCCACTCCCTGGCTATGGTTGTGGAATCAAACAGATCGGAACCCGAGGAAATAGATCGCAGTTTGAAGCAGATTCCCGGAGTCAGGGAAAAGCTTCTTGGGGTGATATTGAACAAGGCTGATTTCAGGAGCCTGAAGTACGGGCGTTATGGATACTACAATTACAAATATTATTCCAAAGTCGCTTAAGTGTGTGGATTACACCTATTTGCGTCAAAATCACGCAACCAAATAGTCGCAGACTTTTCTGGATTTAGAATCTGACCCCATGTTTGTTCAATATTGATATGATCTTGATAAAGCGGGGTATTTGAGGCAATCTCAAAATGGGACGCCAGTTTGTAAAAGAAATATTTCTACTTGATCAAATGTGCAAGGATCCATAGTGCTGGGAATGGCTGATGTAAATATTTAATTAAACAAGAAAATAACGGCGTCTTCTTCTGTATGTGAAATTCACACAAAATCTGGCCAAATAGACCGGCGCGTTGGTCCCTTTGGTTCACGAAAGTTATATTAGGCAATGCAGATGAGGGTTATTAGAATCGTTCAAAATATAGGCAAGTTGGCGCCAAAATTGCAGATCATGAACATACAAAGAATCATGGAATATTAACAAAATTGTCCCCTTAAACACTGTACAAGTCCTGATGAAAACCCTGGGGAAAATGGGATTCCAAATTGGTCCCTGTATCGGAGAGCGAAAATGGCATGGTGGTTCGGAAAGACACAAAAAGTATCTGAAGTTAGAATCGAGTTGGAACAGCTTGAGCCGCGCATTGTGCTGGACGCTTCAGTGGACGCAGTATCGCAGCCGGACAGCCCTGATTCCCAGGACGCAAATGATCTCCAGGATCCTGAACAATCCCCTGAAAGTAACGCTTCGCCGGCTCAGAGTCCAGAGGCGGCCGGTGATGTCTCAGGCGACGATCCGCTGGGGGATCTTTTCAATCAGAGTTTGGACGTGGTGTTAATCTCTGACTCCATAGACGAGATAGGGGCAATAAAGGACGCAGCAGGCGACTCGGCCGAGGTCATAGTATACGATTCCCAAACAGACGATATTGAAAGCATTGTTGAAGATCTCGGGACTTTGGTTGATGGCGCGGGCGCCAAAATAGGTCATTTGGCCATATTGAGCCACGGTGATCCCGGTGTTCTTGAAATCAGCGAACTGTCGGTGATAAGCGCCACCAGTATTGAGAACAACCCGGAAGCTTGGATGGAACTGGGAACTCTGCTGACCGAAGACGCCAAGATAGACCTTTATGGGTGCCAAATAGGAGCAGGCTCAGAAGGGACGACTCTTGTGGAGGCAATGGCTTCAACGACTTCCAGCGAGGTGTGGGCCTCTGATGATTCCACAGGGTTAGTTGATTGGGATCTTGAGATAAGAAGCGCGGGCAGTTCAAAGGGCTATTTGCTTGATCATACAATGCTCATGGGTAAGGGCATTGAGCTTGGAGACGCTCTGGTCAATCCGAGCTTTGAACTGGAAGATTTTCAAGGCTGGACAGTGGTGGATTATGACGGCGCGCAGTACTATTTCGGAGCTACGACCCTGCTGCAGTCAGGAACCACAGTAGGCTTTCAGCACCAGGTATATGACTATGCCGATCAAACGGATGTTTATATATATCCGTTCGCGGATCAAACATATAACGCGACAGACGGCAATTACCTGATGGCCCAGCTTTCCAATGGGCCCCAGCACGCTACAATATCCCAGGATTTTACTCTGGCTAACGGCATGGTCGTCTGGGACATGAGTTATGACATGAGTTGGTTTGCGGAATATGTTACTGAAACCCCGGATTTTTCAGCAAATCAGTTCGTATCCGTGAGTCTTATTCCTGATTCCGGAGATCCGGTGGTCTTGTTCACCACCCAGCCCGGAGATTCAACGTCATTTGCTCAGACTAATATGTTCGGTGACGCCAGCGATCTTTACGGTCAGGATGTCACTCTTCAAATAGAGATTTACGGGTCTTTGCCCTGCTTCCTTGATGTGGCCTTCGACAATTTCAGGCTTGCTGACAATGGGCAACCAACCGCTTTTGACCAGACCAAGAACGGTTTTGAAGATGAAGCCATGTTGATAGCCCTTGGCGGTAACGATGGGGACCCTGACCTGAATCAAACCCTTACATATATAATTGATTCTCTGCCATCAAACGGCGCTTTATACGCGACAGAAGCCGACGCTTTGGCCGGGACGGGCCAGTTGAGCGTAGGCGACGCACTGGACGATAATACATTATGGTACAAAACAGACGCAAATGATAACTCAGACACAAGCTTTACCTTTTATACCCAAGACAATGGCGGCGCGATAAATCCTGGTGATGATACCAGTGACATAGCCGAAGTGGAGCTGATTATAGAACCTGTGAATGACGATCCCATAGCTATTGATGGGACTGTGACCACCTCTGGAACGATCCGGGTAACACTGCATGGTTATGACGCGGATAATCCGGATGTGAGTGACGTGTCCTTTGACGTGGATCCAACAAACACCGCACATGGTAAGGTAAAGTACATAAACGGAGAAACCATACAAACAGACGGTAATGGTAACTATTATCTGGAAGTTGAGTATGATCCGGATAATAATTATACAGGAACTGATGAGATCTTTTTCACGTTTCAGACTCCAGGCGGAGATTGGATCGGTTATGAAACCGGAAACGGCGACCAATTCGGCATAAGGGATAGAGCCGTAACCTATGACATGGAAGTGGGAGATATCAATGGTGATGGGTTTGATGACGTCATAGCAGCGACTGCTGAAGCTCCAAATTATTACTATCTTGGTGATGGCCCGGGGAATTTCAGAAATGTTATACCTGTTTCCCCTGAGTCCACCACATCTTGTGTTGTGCAACTTGGAGATTTAAATGGTGATGGTTTTTTGGACGCTGCCTTTAGAAATTCTGGCGTAGCGGATACCATTTATTTCTGGGATCCGGTCAATGAATTATTTAGCTCTGCAGTAACCCTGGCCAATTCATCTGATGGCGGCTATGGATCAATAGGATTTGGTGATGTTGATGGGGATGGCGACCTGGACATAGCTGTAGCTAAGAACTATGGTTCCAGTTTGCTTTATATAAATGACGGCTCAGGGAATTTCGATGCAGGAACGGTTTTGAATACAGGCTCAGGCACAGTGTCGACAATGGATATGGGTGATGTTGACGGTGACGGATACGCTGACATAGTGGTAGGAAAATATCGTAGTGATAATGCGTTATTGCTTTCCGACGGCGAAGGGGGTTTCCAGGCGCCCATAGATTTGCCAGCTCCCACAGGACAGCCCAGGCAAGCCCAGTATATTGATATGGGAGATGTTGAAGGGGACGGTGATATAGA
>CAZFJT010000267.1:0-4353 GCA_964519135.1 uncultured Syntrophales bacterium
ATGATGTCCCCTTCCAGGCTGGAAGCATAATTTCTCCTTCACAATCTATAATCTTCCCCGAATTCCTGACCGTTCTGTACTGTAATGTTTCAGACAGGTCAAGAGAAAAAAGTTGTTGGTTGTTGATTAATTTTCCTTAGATTTTGCTCTCGCCTCTTTTCCTTTGCCAGAGCGACATTAGCCGTGTATTCATTCATCAAGCCGGTCTTGTTTCCCCGTTTGTGGACGTAATCAGGAGGGTAACCAAAAAGGGCTTGATGGGGTCTCTTGTTATTGTAGTAGTCTATATATTTGGCAATATTGGACCTGGCTGACTCCACAGAGTGGTAACTGTCGTGGCAGTAGATCTCTTCCTGTTTGAGTGTCCGGTAGAATCTTTCCTGACGAGCGTTATCCGTTGGCCTGGCGGTTCTTCCAGGAGAAAACGTAACCCCCATCTCTTTTAGAAAGACTCGGACATCAGAAGCCATGTTAGGAGAGCCTGGATCAGTTCTTAGGATCGGTTTAGGAGTCTGGTCTTCCAGACCTTCACTCATTATCGCCAAGGCAACAAGATTCTTTACTTCACTCTGGGTAACGGTTTTTACGATTCCCCAGGCAATGACGTATCTTGAGAATAGATCCAGGATCGTCAACACATAATGCCTTACCCCCTTTATAACGAGTCCTGTCCAATCTTCACCCCATATTTGATTTGGACGAAAAGGCTCATATTTTGGAATCCTCCAAGGCGCTTCCCTTAGACTCCACTCCCAAACCAATCCGGCCTCTTTCAGCCTCCTGTAGCAGCTCGATGGACTCACCCATATGTTGTCATGTCTCAACAGACCGCTTATATGCCTATGGCTTAAATAAGGCTTCTGATTTTTCATGGACAAAATCTTTTCTTCCTCAGTCTCCAAGAGGCTATTTACAGGTTGTGGACGTCTATTGGATTCTTGCCTATCTCTCCAAGAATAGAACGTTGAACGAGGAACGCCCAATTGCTTCAATATTTCACTTACACTCATCCCATCGTCCTTAAGTCGATCTACCTCTCCGATTATCCGCTCCTTCTGCTCCTGGCTGTATCTCTGACCTGATTGTCTGCCGGTCAAACCAAGTTCATCTTTTTTTTCAAGAGTATCAACTCCTGGGCCTGAAGAGCCAAGGCCTCTTTGAGCTTTGCATTCTCCTTTTCCAAATCCCTTATTCGAGGATCCACCTTCGTCCTTGTCCCTTTCAGAAATTCCTCCGCCCCTTCCTGCAGCCTCCGCTTCCATCGATATAGGGTCATTGGATGTATTTCGTGTCTCCTTGCTACCTCTACTCCGTTGCCTGTTGCTTCCCATTCCTTGAGTATCTCCAGTTTTCGCTGAGGTGAAAACCTTTTCCTCTTCTTGCTCTCTGCCTGAATTAATTGAACGCTCATCCATTGTCCTCCTCCGTTTAGGGCTCCTATCAGAATCCCTTGAGTTGGACCAACAACTATTTATCTCGACTTTTGTCCACCTGGACAAGAAACATCATAAGGTTCCATTAAAACCCACATCTAAAGGCGTGTGTCAATATTTGTCGCCAGTCAAGTTATGAATGCCGCCAAGGGCTGCTAATACTCTATTACGGGCCCATCGCGCCTTTCTATTACTTGACGCTCGAAAATCTAAAGGAGACATGGCTCATCCTTTTTTGTGTAAGCGTTCACAGTTATCGTCAAATACAAAACGATTCACTGAGAGAGAGGTTTGGCGGGTGAGACGGTCCGCCCATATTTGGCGCCGGCCGCAGCGCCCATTTGCGCCCTGTGAATTATTAAGATCCGGGCAAGAGCTTCCATATTCTATTTATCGAGAGGCTCTTTTATGCGAGAATGAGTTTATGAAGGTTGGCAGGGAAAAGAAGTTCAGAAACCAGGCCGCGGGCCAACTCACTTATCCCATGCTTGTAAATAAGTTTGATCTCCAGGAGTAATATATGATTTTTCAGGAAATATCTCAGGCTGTTCAAAGGGGCGATCTGGCCAGTGTAAAGGAATTGGTGTCCCAAGCGCTATCCCAAGGAGAAACTCCTCACGCTATTCTAAATGATGGACTGATTGCCGGCATGGATGAGGTCGGGCGCAAATTCCAATCCGGTGAGTTCTTCATACCCCATATGCTCATTGCGGCCAGGGCCATGCAAGGCGCACTGGAAATCTTAAGACCACGGCTGGTTGAAACGGGTTCAAAGCCCGCGGGCAAAGTATTACTGGGAACCGTTCAGGGTGATCACCACGACATAGGAAAAAACCTTGTGTCAATGATGCTCAAGGGCAAGGGCTTCGAGGTTGTGGATATAGGGATAGACGTTCCTGTTGATAAATTCGTGGACGCGGTCACAGATGATATAGACATAGTGGCAATGTCGGCCCTGCTCTCCACCACGGCCCCTTTCCTTGAAAAGACCATTCAGGCCATTGAAGCAGCGGGATTAAGAGAAAGGGTAAAGATCATGGTTGGCGGGGGAGTTGTTACTCAGGAATATGCGGACAAGATTAACGCGGACGGATATGGAAAGGACGCGGCCATTGCCGCTGAAGTGGCCCTAAAGCTCACCAGGAGGGACCAATGACCGGCAAAGAGCGCATAATCACAGCTTTGGAATTAAAGGCGCCGGATAGGGTTCCTTTGTACATACACGGAATAAATGAAGCGCCAATTATTGGCATAGGGAAACAACTCACTGACGGTTTGCCTGAACCAAAGGATTTTTCCGCAATGACGCCACAGGAAAAGATGAAACTTGTGGACACCCTATTTCTCATTCATGAAGCCTTTGAGGTGGATGGATTCACGAGTTTTGAAATTGGGAATGAAGTCCCTGTGGATGATAGGCATGTGAAGGATGAGTTCGGAGTGGTGTACGAACTATCCGAATATGGTTTGCCCGTGGCCAAAGGGCATCCCATTAAAGGGCCTGAAGATTTTAAATTGTACACTCCCCCGGCGCCCAATCCCGGTCATTTAATGCTCCTGAATCTTGCAAAATCCAGATTCAAAGACGAAAAGGCAATATTCTGGCTTATGCGAGGGACCTTTGTCAGAACTTGGCGCTTGATGGGAATGGAAAACATGATGCTGCAAATGTTTGACGACCCGGATTTTGTCCATCAAGTGGCGCAACTCACTTTGGACTACAACCTTCAGCAGCTTGACATGCTCGTTGACGCGGGGCTGGATGTGCTTGTGGTTGAAGACGATATTGCAGACAAAAACTTTCCATTGATCTCTCCTGATCAATTCAAGGAATTTGTTAATCATTACAATAGACAAATAGTTGAAAAGGCCCATTCAAAAGGCCTGAAAGTAGTAAGACACAGTGACGGAAATCTTTGGTCGCTGATGGATATAATTTTGGACACAGGCTATGACGGGCTGAATCCCCTGGAACCCCAGGCTGACATGATTCTGAAAAAGGTCAAGGACTATTGTGGCGACAAAATATGTCTTTTGGGCAACATTGATTGCATAGAACTCCTACCCAACGGAACAACCCAAGAAGTTGAATCCGCTGTGGCCCAGGCTATTCAAGACGCGGGCGAGGGCGGAGGACTGATCATCTGCTCATCCAATTCGCTTCATCCCGGAGTCAAACCTGAAAATTGCGTCGCAATGTTCAAGGCTACGCACAAATATGGTCAATATCGATAGACTATGGTAATTGACTTAGCTTTAAACAGTTCTGGGCTACCCGGGACAGAGGACCACTAAAAAAACATCCCACATATGACGAAACAGTATCAAACCTGATTCCCACTCATTTATCCCGACTAAAGGACGCGTAATGCAAAATCCTGATCCAAAGCCTGCGGAAGTATCAAAACGCCATGCGTACTTTGCGTTTGCAATTCTGTTTCTTATGTACATGTTCGATTACATTGATCGCATGATAATTGTCTCCCTATTTCCCTTTTTAAAGGAAGAATGGGGAATGAGCGACACACAATGCGGTTTATTGGTGTCCGCGGTTTACTGGTCCATAATCATCTTTTCATTTCCTGTTTCAATAATAATAGACCGTTGGAGCAGAAAAAAGAGTATGGCCCTGATGGGTTTCTTCTGGAGCCTGGCAACCCTGGCCTGCGCATTTACAACAAGTTTTAAGCAATTATTCGTTGCCAGAACTGCAATAGGAATAGGGGAAGCAGGGTACGCTCCAGGCGGCGCGGCTATGATTTCAGCGCTTTTTCCACAGGAATCAAGAGCAAAGGTCGTAGGATTCTGGAACGCTTCCATACCCTTGGGAAGCGCTTTGGGCATTGCCATAGGCGGCCTGGTCGCGGACAGCTTCGGTTGGAGGCACGCTTTTGGGCTTGTGGCCCTGCCGGGTTTGGTC
>CAZFJT010000267.1:4363-5325 GCA_964519135.1 uncultured Syntrophales bacterium
GTCTTTGTTGTTCCTGTTTCTCAAGGATTATCAAACCGTCAAGCTTGAAAAGACTATTGATACCGCCACATCCAGCCAAAAGATCAATATGAACACCAGAGATATTGTACGCCAATTTACAGACAACAAAACACTGATCTTCAATAATCTGGCGTTTGCAGCCAATGTGTTTGTCACCACCGCACTTTTGACATGGCTACCCACTTATTTTCACAGGACCGAGGGCTTGAGCATGAGCGCGGCTGGAATGAAGGGAGGCTCTGTGATGTTGCTGGCCATTATCGGCGCCCCCCTGGGAGGCTATCTTGCGGACAGGTGGCTCAGGAAGAGGGCCAATGCAAGGATGCTTTTCCCGTGCTTGTCTTCGTTTGTGGCTTCAATTCTACTCTTCGTAACATTTACGTTTTTTCAGGGTACGCTTCAGTACATAATGCTCCTGGGGGTGGGATTAACAGTGGTCGCGTTCGTGCCCGCAGCAGTGGCGGTCACCCAGGATGTGGTTCACCCAGGTCTTAGGGCAATCTCACTTAGTGTGAATGTTATTGTGCAACATCTCTTGGGCAGCGCGTTGGGGCCCACATTCGTGGGCATAATCTCAGATAGATATGGATTAGAAGCTGGATTGGTCTGTCTTCCCCTATTCACACTTTTGGGAAGCGCCCTTTTTTTCATGGGTTCATTCTACTATGAGCGAGATCTGGCCAAAGTTGAAAAAGCGGCTATTGAATTCGAGTCTTACTAGTCTTGAAATCAGGAGATAGTTATGAGTTTCATTATAATCGGAGAACTCCTTAACACTACTCGGGAAAGAATTCGACAGGCGGTTGCGGATAGGGACAAATCATATATTGTGTCCTTGGCGCAGGGGCAAATTGAGAATGGCGCGCATTACATTGATGTTAACGCAGCCGCTCGAATAGGCCATGAGTCCGAGGACCTTCAGTGGATGATCGATGTTATTC
>CAZFJT010000268.1:0-5320 GCA_964519135.1 uncultured Syntrophales bacterium
AATAATCCGCTGAAATCCCGCGGCCACGATAAGCCCTATAAACCCATATGACAGTCTCCACAAAACCAGATCCACTTTTCAGGGCAAAGATGGATGACATGAATTTGGCGTGATTGACGTGGTTCTGTTGTAATAATTCCATTGGCCGCCCACCAATTAGAACATCCACGTCATCCCTGTTTTCAATGGTAGTGTCAAGGAAGTGTATCAAATCCCGAGATTTATCAGTAAACTCAAGGCGAGCTTGGTCTGAAATTTCATGTAGCGCAATCCTAAATATTTCAGAAAGTTCACTTTTATTCATGATCGAACCTCAGTCTCAAAATGTTTTTTAACTTTTTTGACGTAATCCGCAGCCAAAGGATTCATAATCAAATTAGCTTTCTAATATTCACTATTGAAAAAAGCGTCAAGACAATTAAAATCAGTATTCATATTATAATGACATGAAAGGATGATTGTAATCAAAGGACATTGTACAACAAAAACTTTTTGCGCCTCTCTGCGAATTGCTCGAGTTCTTGAAATAGTTCTTCCATAAGGGGTATGAGGTTCTTCTTTGAGCCCGAGTCTAAAGCTTTTCTCCACTTTTGAGTTCCCAGTATCACATCAATGGGCGCATTGTCACATTCGTACTCATAGGGGCCGCTTGTCCAATGAAATTCTTCTGGATAAATCTCTCTGAGCGTCCTGAAAAGCTCCAACGTGAAAGAAAAGGGTTTAAACTCTCGCCTATCAACAACGTGGATTTGAAAGCCCCTGCAAACATGATTGGCCCATTTATTGAATACGGGTTTAAAGGCTGTTTCCCGCAATATTGCGCCTGAGACGGCTGCCATATCAAAATTGTCTAGTATTCTAATAGGATCAATGAAAGGGGCGCCAAAGATCTCGAAAGGTTTAGTGGTCCCACGTCCTTCGGAGATATTTGCGCCTTCAAGGAGCACCTGGCCGGCATACACAATGGCTGTATCCACACAAGGCATATTCGGTGATGGCATGACCCAGGGAAGGCCGGTATCCTCGAAGAACATCGACCTCTTCCAACCCTCCATGGGCAAGATTTCAAGATCGCAGTCTATGTGGCGCTCCCTATTGAACATTAAGGCAAGTTCGCCTATGGTCATTGCGTGCCGCATGGGTATTTGATGAGGTCCCACAAAAGATTCAAATTCCCTTTCAAGTAGATTCCCTTCCATGTGAACGCCATTGATTGGATTCGGCCTGTCAGTGACCACTACTTTTTTCCCTTTTCCAGCGCATTCTTCTAGCATATAAAGCAGTGTTACCACAAAAGTGTACACCCTTGTACCCACATCCTGGAGATCTATGATAACTGTATCCACCATATCCAAGGCCGTTGGATCAGGCCTTCTGGATTTATGATAAAGGCTGAATATGGGGATATTTAGACGTGGGTGCTCCTGGTGTCCGGTCTCGATCATATTGTCTTGTTCGGTGGTCCAAACGCCGTGCTGCGGTCCGAACAGAACCTTTAAACGTCCTGGGAAAAGATCGCTCAGAACATCCGAGACTGATTTGTAATTACTATCAACTGAGGCCTGGTTATACAAAAGACCCAGTCTGCCCCAGTCCTTTGCTTTAAGAGGCTTTTGGGCCAGATTTTCAAGACCTGTGATTATATTTTTGTTCATATTAGGGTAATGCAGGAAAAGTAAGGTCTCAATATTTGTTCAGCAGGTAAATATTTAAACCTATTCCCACTTATCATCATCTTTTTTTGTCAGGTCTATGGTATTACCCTGACTCTCGTACCTGTGCACACGCCTGCCCCTGCGGGGCCCTTCTCCTACAACAACTGTAAATCCGTCCCTCGCGCCGCCTATGTAAGAGTTGACTATCCAGGACACCAGGCTAACCACAAGACTTCCTTTGAACGCCGACCAGAAAGAGCTTATTACCAGTCCTGGGACTATCGCGCCCGCGAGCTGGAAGATGATTGCGTTTATCACCAAAATGAAAAGCCCAAGGGAGATTATGGTGAGCGGAAGGGTGAGCAGGACAAGAAACGGCCTTACCAGGGCATTCAAAATACCTAATATGGCCGCAGCAGCTACAGCAGCGCCAACACCTTTTATCTCCACTCCTGAGATGATTTGGGGAATCAGTAAAATGGCCAAAGTGGTGATAAGCCAACGAATTAAAATACCAGGCATGTTTTGGCTTCCTATCATCTGCTTGGGGTTGAACCGCGGAGATCGGCTTTTGAATCCAGGCCTGTGTGATCTAGGGAAATCCCCGCGGCTCATGTTTACTAACCCTTATCTTTCACAAAAGGCGCCAAGAGGTCTATGGGAACAGGGAACAAGGTGGTGGAATTCTTTTCAGCCGCGACCTCACTCAAAGTCTGTAAGAATCTAAGCTGCAAAGCCGTCGGTTCCCTTGCGATGATTTCAGCGGCCTGGCTAAGTCTTTCAGCCGCCTGGAATTCACCTTCCGCGTTAATGACCTTAGCCCTTCTATCCCTTTCAGCTTCAGCCTGTCTGGCTATGGCTCTCTGCATCTCTGTGGGCAAGTCGATATGCTTGACCTCCACCGCGCTGACTTTTACACCCCAGGGGTCTGTATGCCTGTCCAATATCTCCTGGAGTTCAAGATTGATCTTTTCCCTTTCAGAGAGCAGCTCGTCCAATTCCGACTGGCCGCATACGCTCCTGAGGGTTGTCTGGGCAAGCTGACTTGTGGCGTACAGGTAGTTCTCCACTTCAATAACAGCCTTTGTGGGGTCCATGACCCTGAAGTAAAGAACCGCGTTGACTTTTACTGATACATTGTCCTTTGTGATCACATCCTGGGGCGGCACATCCATTGCCACTGTTCTCAGGGACACCCTGACCATTCTATCGATTACAGGAATCAATATGATCAAACCAGGACCCTTGTGAGCTATAACCCTACCCAGCCTAAAGATTACTCCACGTTCGTATTCGTTGAGTATCTTTATGGCCATGAAAAGGATCAATAGAATTAGAAATCCAATAACCCCTAGCGCGTAAACCATGTTGGTTCCTCCTTGAAGAAGTCAAAAATGTTATAAATAAAAACCCTTTGCTTATTCTATTTTAAAGCGCAACGAACCAATCCTGACAGGATTGATATATCAGACCTTTGTGACTATGATCTTCAGATTTTCCACTCCAATGACCTTGATTTTGTCTCCTTTATGAATCAATCCGTCTGTGGAAGCGTTCCAGTACTCGCCGTGAAGGTAAGCTCTACCTTCATTATCAATATCAGTGACAGCGACTCCTTCTTCGCCGATCAAACCTGTGTCTCCCGTGCGTGGTTTTGCTTTCCAGGCTTTTAGGGCCAGTGTCATGGCAAATACGAAGAAGGCTGAGAAGAACAGCACGGTTGGAATCACAAAATACAGGGATAATCTCACAGCCGACTCTCCTGTGCCTGTGTCAAAAAGCATTATCGAACCCACTGTCAGGCATACTATACCGCCAATTGTCAGCAGGCCGAATGATATGATTTTGACTTCCAATATAAAGAGCACAATTCCAAAAGCAAGTAATAGCACCCCCACATAATTAACAGGTAATTGTTGAAACGCGAACAAAGCCAAGAGCAAACATATGACGCCTATAACACCTGGGAAGATCGTGCCTGGATTGTATATCTCCATCATTATTCCAAGCATTCCAGCCATCATGAGCAGATAGGCGATATACGGGTCAGCCAAGATGTCCAAAAATTCCAGGCGCCAACCTGATTCGAATACTTTTACCACTGCTCCTTTGGTGTTGATGGTAACCATCCGGCCTTTTTTCTTTATTTCCATACCGTCTATCTTTGATAATAGATCGGCCATTGAGTCAGCCACAACATCAATAACCTTTAAATCTTTGGCTTCTTGGGCTGTTACAGAAACGCTTTGTCTTATGGCGCGCTCAATCCATTCCACATTTCTTCCCTTTGAAGCGGCCACACTACGCATGTACGCCGTAAGGTCATTGAGGATCTTCTCTGTCATCACCTGGTCGATCTGGTCGCCGCCCGCGCCCACAGGATGGGCCGCGCCGATGTTTGTGCCCGGCGCCATAGCCGCAACATCCGCTCCCATGGTTATCAAAGCCCCGGCTGACGTGGCTGAAGAGCCTCCTGGCGCCACATATATAACCACAGGAACCCCTGAGTTTATCATTGAACGTATTATTCCCTTTGTGGTGTCCACCAAACCACCGGGGGTATTTAAGCGTATGACCACAGCGGCCGCGCCTCTATTTTCCGCCTCTTGAATGCCTTTTTTAAGATATGTGGCCATAGCGGGATTTACGGAGCCATCCACATCCAACTGATAAACCACTCTATTGGAGACCGTCTCTTGTTGAGCGACGACCATATTTTGAAAACATATCAACCCAAGTCCTATAACCATAAGGATAAGGGATGTTCTTATAATATTAAATTTCATCTATTTTCTCCAATCCTGGGGATCGGTATATCCAGCATGGCCATTACCTGTTTCAGATCGGACCACGCGTTGGCTTTCCACTTTCTATCACCTTGAGAGCGCAAAAGAAAGGAAGGATGATAAGTCGGCATTATGGGAATTTCCCCTGGATAGTGGAACCTTCCCCTAAGCTGGCCAAGAGCCTGTTTGGTATCCAGTAGAACGCATGCGGCAACCCTGCCCAGGGCCACTATCACCTTGGGTTCAATCACTTCTATCTGGGCTTCCAAAAAAGGCAGGCAAGTGGCAATTTCATCCGCCTGCGGATCCCTGTTACCTGGAGGCCTACATTTTACTATATTTGCTATGTAAACCTGTGATCTGTCCAAGGTCATGGCTGAGATCATCTTATCCAGCAACTGGCCTGCTCTGCCCACAAAGGGCCTGCCCTGTTTGTCCTCATCAGCTCCAGGCCCCTCTCCCACAAACATCAGCCTTGCGTTTGGGCTGCCTTCTCCAAAAACTATATTTGTACGTCCTTCATGGAGTTTGCATCTAACGCAATCCCCCAGTTCTTGCCTAACAGCCTCCAGCTCTTTTGGGCCCTGTTCTCCACTTTGCGGTTCCTGGGCCGGTTGAGTTATGGGAATGTCGAGGTCAGGCAATATTATATCCCTGGACCTGACCGCCATTTCGAACTCCAGGTAGTCTCTTGCCATTTCTCCTAGATCATAAAAGTCGCCGGGCATATATTGTCGCTCTCTATTTTCTACGGTTTATTGCCGATGAATTGGCCTTTCATTTTCGCGCGTATTGGATACCCTTTGTAAAAAAAGGGCAAACATACATTTCATGGGCCTATTCGATTGTTTGTTTAAGCTCCATGACCCTGTCCAGAAT
>CAZFJT010000269.1:0-5295 GCA_964519135.1 uncultured Syntrophales bacterium
TTGGTTGGTAATGACGTGAAAAAATACATGTTCAGTCCTGAAAAGGTTGCCATGTGCGCCCAGGGGCTGGAGAAGTCGGACTATGTTGTGGCCCTGAGTCATGATCTTATGGATATTGCGGATTCATTGACCGAAGTCTGGTCTAAGGGCTCAGTGATATACAATAGTGTTAGGATACCAAAAGAGAAATGGACCTTGAAGAATAAGAATGGGCGCTCTTTTAAGGTAGGTTTTGCAGGAATTTTCAAGTACGCAAAAGGCGCCCCATATTTATTGAAGGCTGTGTCCAAGTTGAAAGAATCCGGACGTATGGTGGAATTGGAGCTGCTTGGAGAGGTAAGGGAAGCCGAGAAGATAGTAATGGAGCGGTTGATCCGTACAGTGGGCCCTGGGTCGGCGCCATTCATTAAGGGCCCTGTTCCCAGGCAAGATGTGAATTCATGGCTGCTCACATTGGACGCGTTTGTAATGCCCTCTGTTTCAGAAGGCTGCCCAAATATACTAATGGAGGCGCTGGCCGCAGGTTTGCCTTGTATAGCCACAAAAACGGGCGCGGCTGATGTTTTGATTGAAGACAGGATATCAGGCTTGCTGATCCCTTGGGGAGATTCCAAGGCAATAGCGCAAAAGGTGGCCCTATTAATGGATAATCCTGAACTCGCGGCCTCCCTTGGCGCTGCCGGCGCCAAACGGATGGAGTCTTTCAATCCGGCAAGGGAACAAGAGGACTGGCGCGGGGTTTATATGAATCTTATCGCCAAAGGAACAGCCAAATAATGATCCAGAGGAAGAGATACGATACTGAACACTGGATACGATCCCAAGATGAAATCAGCGGCCTGGACGCATACCTGGAACAACAGGGCAAGGTGTACAGCCAAGTGAAGAATCATTTTGTCGCGGAGCTCTTAGGGCGCCTGGAAGACAAAACCGTTCTGGATTACGGCTGCGGTGGAGGGTACTTTGTGGTCCATGCGGCAAAGGCGGGGGCAAAGGTGGTTTTGGGAGTAGACGCGGAGGATTCAGTGCTCGCAGTGGCTAGAAGGTTTGCGGAAAGAGAAGGAGTAGTAGGATCTTGTCAGTTTATTCACAGTGAGAGATTTCCCAAGTTTCCGGTCAATAAGGGCTTTGATGTGATCATAATGAAGGATGTGCTGGAACATGTGATAAATGATGACCGGCTTTTGGAAGAAGCAGCGTCTGTCCTGAATCCAAGCGGGATTATAGTGGCCTCGACACAGAATTCATTATCTTTGAATTTCTTGCTTGAGGGAGGGTACAAGAGATACATAAAGGGTGATACTGATTGGCTGGGATGGGACGACACCCATGTGAGATTCTACAGTCCGTTCAGTTTGGGTAGAAAGCTGAACAGGGCCGGATTAAGAGCCGAATCTTGGCGGTCCGTTTACATAGTGCCCCATAAGATCCCCACAATGGCTGGATCAAAAAAACAGTTTTTGAGAGTTAACGCTCTCGGTTGGGCGGATAAGTACCTTGGGGCGATCTTCCCTTTTAATTATTTGGGATGGAACATAATAGTTAGAGCCAGGTCTTCTCCTCTGGCGTCAAAGATGTCCCCGATTTTATCCCCCGGTCCGGAAATAGCTCCAGGCCCGGCGGTTTGAAGTCAGGCTTAAGGAGGGTTTTTTCAGAATAAAATCTCACCTTTCAAAGATCAGGTCTGCTTGGACACGACCCTTATGGTCAATGGTTCTGGAAAGTTTTCCCGACTCAATTACAAATATCACATTATGTGGAATACAGAGCCATAGAGAATCCTCAACATTTAACCCGAGGGCTAACTTTAAAAAAACCCTGCCTATTGACGCATGGCTCACAACAAGGGACACGGAATTATCCCCCATGCTCTCCAGTTCATTAACAAATGATTTTAATCTGGCCTCTCCGTCCTGATAACTCTCACCATCCGGAGGGGTGAACAGCCAGTCTTGCCTAATCATCGCGTCAGGTCCAAGGACAACGGATCTTTGAATCCCCTCCCATTGGCCGCATGATAATTCAGCCAGACGATCGTCCTTGTTCACCGGCAATCCCAGACGCGAACCATAAAAAGAGGCTGTTTTCAAGGCCCTGGCCAATGGGCTGGAACGTATTGTATTTACTGGGAAATCGCTGATAATTTCGCTGATTTGGTCTATAGTTCTTATTCCGTTCCGAGTAAGGGGAGTATCTGAACGGCCCATTATAATGCTTTTAAGATTACCTACAGTCTGACCATGTCTTGCTAATATTATCATACTTTGCGCACATTACCGGTGAGTTCGTCCACAGCCTCGATCAATTTATCCAAAGCCGCCGGTTTTTCCATTATTTTGTCCACTCCGGCCTTGGAGATTTTATCAATCTTGTCTATTTGCGAAGCCCATCCAGTTAATAGTATGAAAGGGGTTTTAGGGCGGTTTTTCTCTCGGTTTATTCTGATTATTTCCATTCCCACATCCCAACCGGTCAGGCCCTCCATGCCAAGATCACATATAACTGCGTCCACCTGTTTATTCTTGAATATATCAAGTCCTTCCAGACCAGATTTTGCTAAGAAAACATTGTGACCTGCGTCTTCCAAACCTTCTCCCACTAGCGTGAGAATATCGTAAACATCGTCTATTATCAGAAGATTAAGTCTTGAGGATGCGATTGATTTAAGTGGCTCTTCTTTGTCAGTGGTGGTGGTGGTGGCCAAAGGCAGCCTGACCGTGAACAAAGAGCCCTTATTCAAACCTGAGGATACGAGAATCTCACCTTGATGTCTGTAAACAATTCCATAGCTGCTCGCCAGTCCCATGCCGGTACCCTGCATACCCTTTGTGCTCCAGAAAGGCTGGAATATTTTTGGTATAAAATCCTCGGGAATACCTACTCCAGAGTCCTTTACTTCTATGACGCACTCCGCTTCATCACAATAGGTTCTAACTTCAATTATCCCGTCTCTGGGGGTCGCCTCAGCAGCGTTCTTTAATAGATTGAGTATAACCTCGAAGATCTCGTTTTCCCTTCCCAAAACAAAACACCGGTCATCCAAGGACGAACAGATTTCTATGGCGCTGACTTCCCTGGCCGGATCGGCCTGTAACCAAAGCTTGGACATCTCTATGGCCTGCTGAGTTGTCTCAGACAGGTTAAAGATCTCTCCTTCGTCCATATTGGTCCGCTCCCTGACCCTTGCAAACTCCTGTAATCTTTTAACGGTCTCAGCTCCGTGTTTGGAGGTTGACAACACATGCCTCAAGCATTCTTGGACCCTGTCTTCATTGTTTCTCTCCAGGTTGCGAAGACCGGATTGAGCCGCGCTCATTACTATCTGAAGCAGGTTGTTGAAATTATGGGCCACTCCCCCGGCCATCTCCGCCATCGCGCGATTCCTCTCAGCGTTCCTCAGGAGTTTCTCAGCCCTGTTCCTCTCTGTGACATCGTGGAGAATCACGAGTATTCCAGCGGGATTGCCCTCGTGATCATTGTGTCTTGAAGCGCTCATGCTGATGTCCAGCAAACGCCCGTCTTTGGTGAATCTCTTTGTCTGCATGCCTATGCACGGCTCACCATCTGCCAAGAGCTTATGAATCATTTCCATTGAGTACTCATATTCCTCATTGGGGACATAATCTATTTTTTGGTCCCTTAACTCCTCTATTGTCCATCCAAAGGTTTCAGTGAATGAATCGCTCACATATTGAGTTCTGCCCTCAAGGTCATAGATGACGATAGCGTCCGCTGATGATTTTAACAGGGACCTGTAAAGCTCTTCCGCTCTTTTAGCCTCTTTATAAAGTTTTCGATGTTCCTCCTCACTTTCCTTAAGCGCCTTTTCAGCTATTTTTCTCTTTGTGATGTCCCTGAAAACTATTTGAAATGCACGCTTTCCATCATAATTGATGGGAATTATGGCCATTTCCACACTTACCGATTTCCCGTCACTTCTCAATAACCGCTCGTCCGACAAAGGGGGCACATATGAATTCCTGTTGAGCATGAGCTGCTTCATTCGGATCTGACCTTGATCTTCAGGATGTATAAATTCCAGTAATTTTCTTCCAACAACTTGGTCTGTTGATTGGAAGCCCAATAGATCCGCACCCGCTTGATTTACATAAATCAACTCCCCTTTGTGGTGAATCGCTATTCCATCGGGATTTCTGTCCACCAAAGACCTGTATCGATCCTCGGAGTCCTTCTTTGCCCTTTGAAATGCCTTCTCCTCAGACTGGTCCTTTAAGACGCAAATTGTACCTACCATGCGGCCGGTATCGTCTTTTAGAGGCAGATTCGTTACTGAGTGAGGGCCGCCGATTCTATCAATGCATATTTCTCTTTGTTGCAATGAATCTGATGTCATGCAGACCCTAATCGGGCATTCAGGCGGGGGCGCTGTCGATCCGTGCAAGATCTGATGACATTTCGAGCCATCAACCTCTGAGCGGCTTTTTCCGAGCTTTGCGCAAAGGGACTTATTTGACCATAGTATTTGCTGGTTCTGGTCCACAACCAAAGCCGCGTCAGAGATGTGATCCAGGATTTCCAATTGGGCCTTTTGAATGAGGTGAGCCTTTGGGGTTGGGCCTGCAAGGTTCACTGTGTCACGAAATATTATTGCTGTAGTTCCGTTCCTTATAAAAACCGGTTTTGGGCGGGTAGTCCTGGAGGGGCCTTGTTTGGGAAGTATTTCAACCTCACCCATACATGGGGCGTGATTCTGAGAAGCCGCTTCTGATAGGTTATCTATGATTGTTTTCAATGATTGGGCGTTCCGCTTGTCCACAAAAATACTATCAAAAGCCTCTGGTTGGTCCAGGTCCTCAAGTTGATAACCGAATAGATCCCTGAACCGCTCATTAGCGTACTCTATGCGGAACTGTCCGGATACCAGGATTGCAGGCTTGCTCAACTCATCCATCAGCTCCCTATGAGAACTTGCTTCATTTTCTTCAGGGCTATTTTCAGCTATATTTAGATTCTCGATTTCCAAGCGCAGGTCCTAAGTGTATAAATAAATATCCGGCGCCGCCCTCAAAACATTATGGGAAGCTTTGTGACGTTGCGCCTCTTATCGCTTGCCAATAATTCATATCAAAAGAATAAGATACTATTATACTTAAAACAATACCACTGTCAAAATATTCATTGTTCAGTCAATATTGCCGAAACAGCCTTTGAAAAAATTAGACAGAATTCCTGTTACGGCTTAAAATTGGATCATTATTTTTAGCAACCTCCAATTTCATCTCACATATATTATACTGATTGGAATAAATTTAAAAGAATTCTAATTAAAGCGGC
>CAZFJT010000270.1:0-5294 GCA_964519135.1 uncultured Syntrophales bacterium
ACTATTAGGTCCCAATTTTTGGGGATCTGTGAGATATGTGAATATGTTTGCAAACTCAATTTATGGTCACCTGGTATCATTTTTATATATAATCAATTTATCAGACTCTGGCCTTGGAAGTCTATACGCTGAATATGGAGGTCTTATTGAGAGATGTAGCGCTCACCATTGATTGCGGAACCCAGAGCTTGCGAGTGATGTTGTTCGACCCCCATGGACATTTGATGGATATAGAAAAGGTCGAGTACGAACCGTACTTTAGCCGGAAACCCGGGTGGGCTGAACAAGACCCTGAAGTGTTCTGGGAAAGTCTTTGCCGAGGGTGTTTGAAACTAAAGAATCGCAAACAAGAGTTATTTAATAGAATTATTGGAGTGGGGGTGTCCTCGCAAAGGGATACCATGGTATGTGTGGATAGGGATGGCAAAACTCTTAGGTCTGCAATTACATGGCTCGATCAAAGAAAAGCCAAATCGTTTTACAAACCCGTATTTCCTTTGAGCTTGGCGCTAAAAGTCTTTGGGATGAAAGAGCTGATAATGAAGGCTCAGGCCGACGGCAAGTGTAACTGGATAATGCAGTCCGAGCCTGAAATATGGAAATCCACTCACAAATATCTGCAAGTGTCCGGATTTCTGAACCACAGGTTGACCGGCGCCTTCAAAGACTCAGTGGCTTCTCAGATCGGGCACGTTCCCTTTAATTATAAAAAGATGAAATGGGCGTCAAAATGGTCCTTTAGCAGGAAAATCTTTCCTGTTGAGATTGAAAAACTACCAGAATTGTCTCCGCCAGGAGAAATATTGGGTTATATCACCGCCGCGGCCGCGACTAGGACCGGATTGACTGAAGGGTTGCCTGTGGTTGCCTGTGGTTCGGACAAAGGCTGCGAGACCATTGGCATGGGCGCGCTAAATGAAGACAAAGCCAGCCTCAGCTTTGGCACAACAGCCACTGTGCAGACTACCACAAAGAGATACTACGAACCCCTTAGGTTTATGCCTCCTTATCCAGCTCCCATTCCAGGAAAATATAATCCCGAAATTGAGATCTTCAGAGGATACTGGATGATAAACTGGTTTAAGGAGGAGTTTGGCCTATTTGAAGTGCTGGAGGCCCAAAAAAAGGGAATCGCTCCTGAGATTGCCTTGAATGAATTACTTCGGCAGACTCCCCCAGGCGCCATGGGTCTGATCTCACAACCCTTTTGGAGTCCCGGGCTTAGTCATCCTTCAGCAAAAGGCGCGATAATAGGGTTTGGAGATGTTCACAAGAAGTCTCATGTGTATAGAGCCGTGATCGAAGGTCTTGGATTTGCTCTCTATGACGGGCTTATGACTCTTCAGCGTTCAGGAGGATTCAAAGCACAACAGATTACCGTCTCAGGAGGAGCTTCCCAAAGCAAGGAAATATGCCAAATTTCCGCTGATATATTCGA
Organism: uncultured Syntrophales bacterium; assembly: GCA_964519135.1. Taxonomy (GTDB): domain Bacteria; phylum Desulfobacterota; class Desulfomonilia; order Desulfomonilales; family Desulfomonilaceae; genus CAZFJT01. The sequence goes on from CAZFJT010000270.1 coordinate 1,439, forward strand.
TTTACCGCTATTTCGGGGCCGCACATTTGAGACCACAGGTCTGGGCGCTGCAATAGTAACCATGGTTGGCTTAGGTATCTATGGTTCATTCCATGAAGCTGTGGGCAGGATGGTACATTATGATGAGGTATTTGAGCCGATCAAAGAGCATTCCCTTCTATATAAAGAAATGTACAATAGAGTATATTCCAAGATGTTTAAGGCGCTATCGCCACTTTATGATCAAATCAGGGACATAATCGGGTATCCTGAGCGAGATTGGTAACTATGAAAAAAAGGGAGACAAGTGACTACTTTTAAGCCGGACTGGATCAAAGAGGCGCCTAAACAAGGCTCTTATAGATCGATTTTCAAGTGGGGCTCAAGGAACGAGTTCAAGTCCCCTAATCAGAATCTCTATAATTTACTTAAGCAAAGACTCAACCTCACTGACGCTGATTTTATTGAAAGGCAAAGCGATGGTTCAGCCCAGGTTAAGCTCGATCAGGCCATAACCCTATCAGATGATGATATCCACAGATTAAAGGAAATGATAGGCCCTGAAAACGTACTGTCAGACGATTATTCAAGGGTCAAATACTCCTGCGGTAAGTCTGCTGAAGAAGTCCTGAGTTTGAGAGAAGGTGTTCCTATTGCGCTTGTCGACTTGGCCCTTCAACCAAGGAACAAGAATGATGTAGTAAAAATTATCAGTTATTGCCATGACAAGAAGATTCCGGTTCATGTTTATGGGGGTGGGTCTTCTGTCACCCTTGGGTTAACTCCTGAAAAATATGGAGTTACCCTGATTATGGGCGCCCACATGAACAGGTTCCTGGAACTAAATGAAATAGACCAAACAGCCACTGTTGAAGCCGGAATAATGGGCCCGGATTACGAATTCGCCCTGAATAACGCCCAAACGAGATTCAAAGCGTCCCGAAATTTCACGTGTGGTCATTTTCCCCAATCATTCCAGTATTCTTCTGTTGGGGGATGGATAGTCACTTTAGGCTCAGGGCAGCAATCATCATATTACGGCGATATGTATGACATTGTTTCAAGCCAAGAATACATAACACCAAAGGGCGAATTGAAGACCCTTGATTATCCGGGAACCGCCACAGGACCAAAGCTCAATGATATAATGAAAGGCAGTGAAGGCGCCTTTGGAGTCCTGGTGTCAGCCAAGCTCAAGATATTTAGATTGAATCCCAACAGATCCCAAAGGTTTGCTTATATATTTCCGGATTGGGAATCCACTGTGGACGCGGCAAGGGAAATCAGTCAAGGTGAGTTTGGATCCCCCTCGGTATTCAGAATATCTGATCCAGAAGAAACAGATGTGGCCATGAAGCTTTACGGAGTTGATAACCCGTTAGTTGACAAGCTCATGTCCTTTAGGGGTTATAAAAAAAATAAGCGGTGTCTCTTCATTGGTCAGGCTGATGGGGAGAAGCGATTCGCAAGGAATATCAAATCCAGGGTTAAGAAGATATGCAAACTCAATGGGGCCATGTCTCTAACAGGGCTTCCTGTAAAACACTGGGAACACGGCAGATATAGGGATCCATATCTCAGAGAGGATTTGAATGATTTCGGAATTCTCATTGACACTTTGGAGACAGGTTTGCGCTGGTCACAACTACATGATCTTCATCTAGGGGTCACAGATTATATCAAAAAAAGGCCAAATACCATTTGCATGGCCCATTGTTCCCATTTCTATCCACAGGGAACAAATCTGTATTTTATTTTTATTACAAAACTTAAGGATATTAATGATTACAAGAAGTTCCAGAATGGAATAATAGATAGGATCATCAAATTTGGGGGATCATTGAGCCACCATCATGGGGTGGGTAAGCTATTTGCGCCCTGGATGCCCGATCACCTTGGCCCAATTAATATGGACGTCCTAGGGTTGCTAAAGAAATATTTTGACCCAAACAATATCATGAATCGTGGTGTGATTTTTGGAAAAGATTCCCAAAACGACCGGCGTGATTAGCAATGAGTTTTAAATATTGCTATTCTTAGCCAATATCCTTCGAAAGCTATCTATTGGTTGTGCGCCTACTATCCTTGATCCATCTTCAAACAGGAAGGTGGGCGCGGCTGTTATTCCGAGATTTTCCGCCTCTAATCTGTTCTGATTAAGGATATGGTCATAAGCGTTTTTTTCTATGGCTGTACTCAGTTCACTAATATCTAAACCAACTGACTTTGCCACTTCCAGAACAACCTCAATATCCCCTATATCCAGCCCCTCTGTAAAGAATGCTTTGAACACACCCTCGTGGTATTCTTCAAAGGCCCCCATCTCTTGGGCAAACTCACCAGCCGCGAGAGCTATATGTGAATTTGACGTCTTCTTGATCTCTCCGAATTCTAAGCCATACTCAGCGCCCATTGCCCTGAGTCTTTGATACATTGCGTCTATTTGATCCTTGGGAAACCTGGACGCCAGGTCAATCCCTTCCTTGGGATATTCAGGGTGAAGTTCGTAACTAACCCAAATGTCCTCGATGGGAAAATCATCTCTTAATCTATCGACAAGACCCTTGCCGATGTAGCAAAAGGGTCAAACATAGTCTGAAAAGATTCGAATCTTCATGTCCGTATCCTTGGTCATTCATTTTTCCGTGAGGATGGAATCCCCTATCAACATTCGATGTTTGCAGCTTTAGTTTTTACAAATGTCGTTGGACTAAACTATTCACTGTTGGTTTAAAAAACTATTGATCATTGCCGTTGGACCTGAGGCCCTTGAAAAGCACTGTCATGAGGTCCCGCAGATATTTTTCATCGTCTATGGATGAATCTTGTCCCAATCCCAGCCACTTAAGGTATTCATTTTTTGCCTGGAACCAATTCAGGACAAGGCAAAATATCATTATCATAACAGATTTTGGATCAACATCTCCCCGCAGCTCCCCTGACTTTTGGGCCTGTTTAAGTTGCTCCACCCCGACCATGGACAATTTGTCCTCCAGGCCCCTTTCCTGACTTTCATGCTCAACAATAGACCACAGCATGAGACGGACAAACTCAGGATTATTCTTCAGGAATTCAAAGTAATTCACCAGGGAATTCTTGACATCGGACATCTTTGGGTCGGGCTTAGAGAATAGACCGAACTGAGCCTTTGAATACTGCTTGAATCTTCTCTTTTTAACTTCAAACCACAGATTGTCCTTTGATCCAAAATGATGGTGAATAAGGCTCTTGGTTACCTGGGCCCTGTTGGCTATTGCGCTCATGGATGTGTCTGAGAAACCCTTTTCTACGAATAAAGTCTCAGCCGCGTCCATGATGGCTTCCCTTGTGGGCAATCCATTATTTTTGCGAGGAGCGCGGGCCATAATCATACTCTCCTGGAATAATCTTTTATAATTGCGTAAGATATATTAAACACTCAGGGTTTTGTCCGTTAATAAAATGGGCTACCCTGGTTGCTTGACCAAGACGCCAATCCAGATGACAACAAGTCCTTAGATTGACTGGTCGGTCAATCACCTATAGATCCCTTGCCTATGTTTTGTCAAGGAAACAATCGGATTTTCAGATGATTAGGAAAAGGATGGACTTGTTTAAGTGATTGATATCGCGCTGGATAGCCAATATTTTTATAACAGGGCGGGTGTGAAAATTGCCCCCCAGGATTAAGCTGATATTGAAGCCATGGGTATGGCGCTACCGCGGCAGGGTCTCCAAGATGTTTATTTTGGAGACTAGATTAAATATTTACTAACTATACTGAGTATTAATTCTGCTTCTAATATGGCTTCTTTGATCCTGTTATGCAGGCGCTCACACTAAATTCAATACATTATCGCTGTTCTAGAACAGCCCGGAACCGACACTACCACCAGGA
>CAZFJT010000271.1:0-5271 GCA_964519135.1 uncultured Syntrophales bacterium
GCCCACTGGCCTAGAAGGTACGCTGAGCAAGGTAAACTAAAAGCCTGTTTGGGAGGTTGGGACCCTTCTTGCAGGAAGTACCTAAAAACCGATGAAATAACTTTCACTGTTCCCTATAAGATGTTCGAGATGATGATTAATAGATTCAAGGAGTCTTTTTTAACAAAGCGGGCATGGCAGGCGGTGAAAAAGAGAATCGCCAAGAGTGAGGCCAAATGGTCGAGCCAAGCTGTATAGCTAATTGCAGCCAACTGGGTCCATTCAAGGGATATTGAGTTTCTGAGTGAGGCAGCCCTGAATAATTTAGACCGTAATATCAGAGAGTGTTATTCTAATACAAAAATAACTTCACATCTAACGCGGTATTCTTGAATGTGGCCCCCCTCGGCCATAATCGTTTGATCCATCACTCTCATTCCAGTAATGTTTCTCAATGTGGCGTTGGCGCGATCGAACGCCACCTGTACAGCCTCTTGAAAGCTGTTCGGCGTCCCTGCGATAACCTCGGTTATTCTGGCAACTCTACCTTCAGGCATAGCAAAACCCTCCCTCGCTGGGTTGCCTCACTTTAATCACACTAGAAGATGACATGTGATGTGTCAACTTTTCTCGCGCTTGCTTGCTGAAGTCAGTGGCGTAATTAGGGCTGGAACGGGGATTCCCTTCAGGCCCGGCTTATTGGGACATATGGGCCATTCTGTTTAGTTCCCGCTCAGTGAGATTTCTCCAAGCGCCTGGGGGTAATTTACCCAAAGCTATGGGACCAAAGGCTATTCTTCTGAGTTTTCGCACAGGACGTCCAATTCTTAGGAACATCCTCTTTATTTCGTTCTTTTTACCCTCGTACAGGGTCACTCTGATCCAAGTTGATCTTTTCTGGCGCTTAGTAATGGCCAATTGCACATTACCCAGCCTCTCTCCGTCTCCTATGGGCATTCCTTTTGTTATTTTCGCGAGGTCGGATTCTGTTGGTTCTCCCTGGACCTTGACCAGATAAATCCTCGGAGTTTCGTGGGATGGGTGGGCCAATCTCTGGGCAAGCGCGCCGTCATTGGTCAATATCATCAGCCCCTCAGCGTCGAAGTCCAGCCTGCCCACAGGAAAAACACCTTTTGGCGCCCCTTTTATGTAATCAGTAAGGCATGGCCTGCCTTCAGGGTCCCTGAACGTGGATACCACATGTTTTGGTTTGTTGAACAGGATATATATCTTTGGGATCTGTTCAGTTCGCAGGAGCTTGCCTCTGACCTTGATATGATCCTTGTCAGGATCCGCTGTCTCAGCCGGATTTGTTACGGATTTTCCATTTACCGTAACCTCCCCGTCACGTATAAGGGTTTCCGCTCCCCTTCTTGAGGCGATTCCAGCGTCCCGAATGATGAGCTGTAGTTTTCTTATGGTCATTGGAAATGATTATACCACATGCTGGAATATGACCTTCAAAGATCCATTGGACTTTTTGTCGCCAATTACCTCAAAGGCCTCTCTAAACTGATCCAAATTGAAGCGATGTGTTATCAACTTGCTGATGGGAAGGTTTTTCTCTTGGGCCATTTTCATCGCGAGGTCGAAAGTCTCCAAACTCTCTCCGTCTATATATTCGAGCCCTGAAAATGAGGAAGATTGTATCCTGATGTCTTTTCTCCAAAGGGTGGGCGCGCTGAACCCCCATGATTCTCTGATGGACATCATTACCATCTTGCCGCCCTCTGTGGTAAAAGCCATCGCGTCCTCCATACCTGAGGATAGTCCGGTGGTTTCATACACAAGATCCGCGCCTCCCTGCATTGAGACCTTTCCAACTTCCGGGTACAGGGGATTCGCGTCAAGGAGTGCGCCTATCTTTTCGTACGCCAGACCAGGGCCTGAGCTGATCACTATTTCGGTCCCTCCTATATCCTCCGCCATCTCAGCCTCTTCCGGACTATGGGCCACTAATACGATCCTGTTATCATATCCCATCGCCCTTAAGGCCATTACAGACATTAGACCCAAAGATCCCCCGCCATTTATCAACACTGTTTCACCTTTGCCTGGAGGATGGTTACACACTGCCCGCAAGGCCCTGGTAAATTCCGGGATCATAACGGCCTGATCGCTTTCCATATCATGGGGAATCAACCTTACCTGACTTTGATGGGCAATAAACGAGTCGGCCCAACCACCTGAGGCGCCTGAGCAACCTCCGATGATCATGCCAGGTCCTATGACTCCTTCTGAAAAGTTCGCGCATGATCCAGGGGCCCCTTTTCGGCACATCGGGCACATGGGATCAATCTCACGGCTGACACATGAAAGAAGGGGGTTTACAATCACCCTGTCGCCCGCGTCTATTCCCTGGACTCCTGAACCTGCTTCAGTAACTATTCCAAGATTTTCGTTTCCGGGAATAAAGGGAAAAGTGAGGCTAGGCCCATAGGGCGCGGGGTCGCTATGCAAAATCAGGGACTCGTCCAGATCGGAAATCCCGGACATGACCGCACGCACCTTCAACCATTGCGATGAGACTATAACAGGCTCAGGCGCTTCAGTGAATTCAAGGGTCAATCCCTTGGAGATGGATTCTTGTCCAAGAACCCTGGATTTTAACTTTCCCCAGACCTCCCGGCCCACACTAAACCCGGCAACAAGCGCCTTCATTACAGTCCCTCCAGATGATTACACGATTCTGTTTATTGTGATGGGGGCGTATTTGTCAAACCATTTTTACCGTTTAAGATAACAAGTGTGCTGGGACATCATTATATAGGGCTTTCCAGAGGGTCGCGCCTTGACATTAATCCCAATAAAAACATCTTAATATTAAAGCAGGGTGAATTGCCAGATAGCCACTTTCATGTTATCTTTAATTGATTGGTTTAAATACTAAGACGATCGGAGCGATCTTTGAACAGCATTTATAAGAATCTTGGACTTTGGCTGGTCATTTGCGTAATGATGATAATATTATTTCAGCTTTTTAACCAGGACCGGCCTGCTTCAAATGAAATATCCTACAGTCAGTTCAGACAGGACGTGGAACAGGGCGCCATAAAGTCGGTTACAATTAGGGGTAATAAAATTAGCGGCTCTTATGTGGACGGAGCTGAGAAGTTCCGGACCTTGGCCCCGGAAGATCCCAGCCTTGTAAGTGACTTACTGAAGAATAAGGTTATGGTCGAGGTGAGTCCTGAAGAGGAGAATTCCTGGTATTTGACCGCATTGATGTATTGGCTGCCAATGGTGGTTTTGATCGGGATCTTTGTGTTTTTCATGCGCCAAATGCAGGCGGGCGGCGGAAGGGCCATGAGTTTCGGAAAGAGCCGCGCCCGGCTTGTTAATGATCCACAGAATAAGGTTACATTCAAAGATGTGGCCGGTGTGGACGAGGCAAAGGAAGAGCTTGGGGAGATCATTCAATTCTTGAGGGATCCAAAGAAGTTCACGAGACTTGGAGGAAAAATCCCCAAAGGTGTTCTCCTAATGGGAACACCCGGCACTGGTAAGACTCTATTGGCCAGGGCCGTGGCAGGGGAAGCCAATGTGCCCTTCTTTTCAATCTCAGGTTCGGATTTTGTGGAGATGTTCGTTGGAGTTGGGGCCTCAAGGGTGAGAGATCTATTTGTTCAAGGCAAAAAGAACGCGCCGTGCATTATTTTTATAGACGAGATAGACGCTGTGGGCAGACATAGGGGCGCCGGTTTGGGCGGAGGCCACGATGAGCGAGAACAGACACTGAATCAACTCTTGGTTGAGATGGATGGGTTTGAATCCAATGAAGGCGTAATTCTGGTAAGCGCCACAAATAGGCCTGATGTGCTGGACCCGGCCCTTCTGAGACCCGGCAGGTTCGATAGACAGGTGGTTGTCCCACCGCCGGATATAAGGGGAAGGACAGCGATATTACAGGTCCACACCAAAGGTCTGCCATTGGATACTGACGTTGAGTTGGAAACCATTGCTCGGGGAACCCCGGGATTTTCAGGCGCGGACCTCGCCAATCTCACAAATGAGGCCGCCCTCAACGCAGCCAGGCGAGACGCTAAGTCTTTAAATATGGTGGACTTTGAGTACGCGAAAGACAAAGTTCTCATGGGAGGTGAGAGGCGAAGTCTTGTCATGAGCCTTGAGGAACGCACAAACACTGCGTACCATGAAGCAGGGCACGCTTTTGTGGCCAGGGTTACTCCAGCCGCTGATCCGATCCACAAGGTAACCATAATTCCCAGGGGCAGGGCCCTTGGAGTCACCCAGCAGCTCCCTCTGGATGACAGGTACACCCATTCAAAGGACTATCTTCTTGGAACCGTTCAGGTCCTCATGGGAGGCCGCGCGGCTGAAGAGATATTCTTAGCTCAAGTTACCACAGGCGCGGGTAATGACATTGAAAGGGCTACTGAGATCGCCAGGAAGATGGTATGCGAATGGGGTATGAGCGATGATTTGGGGCCTTTGACATATGGGCAAAAAGAAGAACAAATATTTTTGGGTAAAGAGTTTTCAAGGCACAGGGATTACTCGGAAAAGACCGCCATCAACATAGATAAGGAAATAAAATCAATAGTTACCTCAAAGTACCAAGCTGCAAAAAAGATTATAGAAGACCACAGGGAAGCGGTTGAGAGAATAGCGGAAACTCTACTGGAGCGAGAGTCATTGAACGCTGATGAGATGGAGCACGTTATTGCCGGCAAGGAATTGCCAAAGCTCAAAACTCCCGCCACAACAGAAAAGGAAAAGACCGAAGATGGATCAGAAAGGGACCGTGTTGTGTCTTCCAACCCTCCACACAACGCAGACCCTGAGAAAGCTTGATGAAAGTTTGGTGAATGAATAGTCGAGAGTTGTCCTATACTACTGGATCATTGCCCCTTGATAGGGGCTCTCTTGTTATGGGAGTGATTAATACCACTCCTGATTCTTTTTCTGATGGCGGAGTACACCTGGAAATGTCCAATGCGGTGGAATCCGCTGTGGAAATGTTGGAGTCCGGCGCTGATATCATAGATATTGGAGGGGAATCCACCAGGCCTGGATCTGAAGAGACACCCATTGAAATGGAATTATCTCGGGTCTTACCTGTAATAGAATCAATTCGCCAAAGATATCCAGAGGCTGTAATATCAATTGACACCAGAAGAGCCGCGGTTGCTCAAAAGGCCCTAGAAGCCGGCGCCTCAATAATCAACGATGTATCGGGTTTTCGGGATGATCCGCCAATGATTGACCTCTTGGTCAAAACACGTGCGGCCGCGATAATAATGCACATGCTCGGTAAACCTAAAAATATGC
>CAZFJT010000272.1:0-5251 GCA_964519135.1 uncultured Syntrophales bacterium
ACAACAGCTATGAGATTTCACGTAATCATAATAACAGACGATCCTTGGAAAAAAAGAATCATATCATTGTCTCCACTTAATATTAGTTTATTGTTATCAATACTGATCAATATTAAGGATATTGAAGCGCAACCCAAAAAAATACACCGCTTGTGGTTGAGGTATAAGGCAAGCGTCTAAGATTCCGCAGTTATCTCTGCTGGTCTCTAATTAACGCTTAGAGAGCCTCAACTCTGCATCTGACGTACCTGTGTAGCGGAGTAGCCGCAAGTTTATCCCTATGGGTGTTTTTCGTTAGTCTGTTGACATTTGGGCCATGTTTCACCCCTTGGAACACCAATCCAAAACCATGGGGCAGTATCACTTGTCCTAGTCTCGCGGATTCTGTTATTTCCAGAATAGCCTCTTCTGAGCCGGCCTCTGTAATTATGCGCGTCTTTTGCCCATCTTCCAGGTCAAGCATTTTTGCGTCTTCTGGATTCATCAATAATCTGCACCTGTTCTTACCATCATTCCAAGCTGGATCTCGCATTATCGTGTTAGCGTTATAATCAAAGTGCCTGCCTGCGTTCAGTATCAGAGGATAATCAGGATCCGGCTTTAGGCCTTCCATTTCCGATTCAGGTGTTATTGAAACTATCCAATCTTTTAGCTCTGGAACATCCAGATTGATCTTCTTGTCCTCGGTTTGCACCGCAGAGAGGTTATTTTCAGTGTCAGCCTTGCCTATCCACATTCCCTGGGGATTGTCCATCAGGGCTTTAAAAAGATATTCACCCATGCCCATACCAGTGTCTATTCCCAGCCTAGCCGCGTTCTTCCTGAAACTGCCGGGCGCTGTTTGAAGCAGTCCCCACAGGGCCGCAAGGTTATATGACCCAAGACTCTCCCCAAGGGTCTTGGCGAGTATGAACGGCATGACTTTAGCAGCCTTGGGATTTGCCTGGCTGTACTGCATAAGGGCCATTCCGAATTGCATTCTGTCCCCTTTTGCAGCCTCAATGAGTTCATAGGGCGCTTCAGGCGCCACACCCAGTCTTTGGGCCAATTCAGTATGAATCTTGCTCTCTTCCCATTGTTCCCCTTCAGCTTCAACAACAGGCTGACGCATCTGGAAATAAACCTCAGGAAATGTCCATGGGAAAAATGTTCCATCCCATTTTTCGTATGCGGACTTAGCGGGCAGTGCGTAATGGGCCGGTTTAGTGGTCTCACAATACGCGACATCAATGTTCACCAAAAGGTCGAGCTTTTTAAACGCCTCTTCGTACGCGGTTGTATCAGCGTATGACCTCAAGGGGTTCGAGCCGCTTACTATAACCGCCCTTAGCCTGTCAGACTTGTCTGAAAGTATCTCCTCAGGCATTACATTTGGCGGAAAGGTCCCCATAATTGCGGGGAAATCTGTCTCCACAGTCCGCCAGGTCCTTTGGTCACGGTCATCTGAATGGGCGCCCATGGGCATAAGATAACCTGGGAACACGTTACCGCCCCTTACTCCGAAGTTACCACAAATGGCCATTAGGACGTTCATAAGATGAGATACAACAGTGCTGTGGCGGTTCATGAGGATTCCCAGATCAGTGTGAAAGGAGGCTTTTTTAGTCGCGACAAGCTTTGCGAACTCCTTTGCCTGGTCATAGTCCAGCTCACACACCTTCACGGCTTCCCTTGGGTCAAAACCGTCGATCAATTCCTTGGCCGCGTCGAATCCGCTCACATTTTGGGAAATGTATTCCTGACTCTGCCATCCATTTTCCAATACCAAAGCAATTAGGGCCTTGACAAAAAGCGCGTCCGTTCCAGGCCTGATGGCAAGATGAATATTGGCCTTTCTTGCTGTTTCCGAAAGCCTGGGATCTATCACAGCAAGGATTTTTTCCGGGTCTTCTGAAAGCCTTTTGATTAATCGTCTGGCCTGGGGAGTCTGGTGACTCATCCATGGATTCCATCCCACGCATACGAGCATCTCAGTTTCATGGTCATCAGGGATCGCCATGAGATATTGCTTGCCAAAGGCCCTACCATTTGACCAGTAAAATCCCGTAAGCTCTTGGGCCAATGGACTGTAATGGTAATGGGAGCCTAATCCCCTTAGGAGTCTGACGGCAAACGCGGCCTCAAAGTGGCATCCCTGGCCGCCTCCGCCCATAAACGCAAAGGATTTTGGACCATACTCATTGATAATTGCTCTCAATTTCTCTGCGATTTCATCAAGGGCCTGTTCCCAGGAGATCACCTGAAAACCGTCCGCGCCCTGCTTTATGGGATGAGTAAGTCTTCCGGCGTGATGCTGGTAATGGGCGATTTTTAGCCCTTTGCGGCAAACATAACCCTCGCTTCTTGGGTTGGATTTGTCAGGCTTGACCTTTGTAATTTGGTTGTTATCAACGAACACTTCAAGGCCGCAATTCTGCGCGCAGCATATGCAACTGGTCTTCTTCCAGGCGCCCATTTTATTTCCTTTCACAAAACGCTCAGATCAATAATAATATGTGGGTTGGTGTCTAATCGAATCTTCCATCGGAATTTTTGGCTCTCATCTCTTTAGCTTTTTTATAGAGCCAACCGTCTTTGCCGGGAGTCCTGTTATCAAGATCCGGAACGAACGGTTTTATGTCCAAAAGAGGCGTTCCGTCCAGAATGTCCACTCCCTTTACCTTGACCATATTTCCCTGTATTCCCAAGAGCTCAACAACTGAATATCCTATTGGGTTAGGTCTTCTTGGGGCCCTTGTCGCGAACACACCCCTGAGCTGATCATCCATGAATGGTACCACCTTCAGGCTGTATCCTTGGGATTTGTGAAAATGGTATAGCAGGAGAATGTAAGAAAACCCTTCAAGATCGTCCAGCCCCTGCCCATAATCATCGAATACCTCTATAATGCCCTCTGCGCCGTCGCGTTGCCGAGGCTGTATAGGCATCCCCTCTTTGATTGCAAAAGGGGTTTTAATTATACCGATTGGTTGGAACACAATATTGTCCATGATACCTTAACCTTTGATCACAGGTCGATTGTTGCGACTCGTTAATGCGGTTATAAGCCCCAATGATGAGGGCAGCTCGTAAATTTATAATAAGCCCGGACTGAAAGATCATATCAAGGGGTTTATTTAGTATGCTAATTTTCTTTATCACATTCCAACCGAATCAGGCAATCACATGTCCCTTCTGAGAGACTGGCGACTATAATGGCCTTTGAGCTGTTCTATGAGGAACCTGGCGCCTAGACCGTTGATCGAGCCTGTTATCACCGACATGACTATCAATAATGGCAGTAAAGTTAGAATCCCCTCGGTTCTAACTATCAAATAATAAGCGACCAGAATCTGGCCGAAATTGTAAGAAACAGCCCCTATGACGCTTACGCCGATCTCGGAAAAAACACGTGAACCAAATCTGAACGCGATCCCCATTGCGCAAACAGACAGTAATCCACCTGTAAAGGAGAGCATAAACGCGGGTGTGGCAAATGTTCCACTTAGCAGCGACCCCACGAACACTCTTCCAATGGTTATGGCCAGCGCGTCTTTGAAGCCGTACAGCCAAAGGGCCGACAGGGTGATAATATTTGCGAACCCAAACCTGAACCATAATGCTGTAACAGGTATCATGGCTTCGCCGATATGAATAACCGTAGCCAGGGAAACCAAAAGGGCCAACCTTGATATGCGTTGAACACGATCCATCACCTGGTTACCGCGTCCAATCCTTGTCCAACACTACCGGTGGTTCTCACCACAACCCTATTGGGAACGCAGATCAACGCGCCGCCTTCTTTACCCAAAGGCCCCATCCCAATACAATACTTGCCTGGGCATGGGGACCTTAGAATACTTGCCCGGCCATTTTCAATTTTCACCTCTGTAACTCCAAGTGGACCTTTAATAGCTATCGTCCTGTCTTCATTAAGTGAATAGACGCCGACGACTTTATTATCAACGAGCGCTTCCACCCAGGCGCCTTTTGACCTGATTACACCAGGTAGCCAATACACCATCGCCCCGGCCAAAATCAGTAAGAACAGGATCAAGAGTTTGTCACCTGTGGTGGTTTCTATTTGCGGCAATCTCATTATGCGATTCAAACACCTAGGTTTAACTTTAGTTGATTAAAAGCGTTTATTGCGTTTGCAAAGAGTTTTTATTCTTTTTTACGCATTTGGGTAACTCAATTAATTTATTTTATCAACTAATTAAGCGCCACATTGGGTAAGTTTTACCGATCTTTTGGAAAGAGACATTTTTACCAAGCATTGAAACGCTCGCTTCAACTTCATTGTGTTATTTTCCTCATAATAAAATAATTTACTTGCATTTTTTGCCATTTAATATTACCTTGGAACAAGCTTCAAGAACCCTTACTAACCCCTAACAGAGGCGATGGAAAAATGAAATGCCCGTCCTGTGGCGAAGTCGAGGATAAAGTCATAGATTCTCGTCTTGGAAAAGACAGCGCTGTCATAAGAAGAAGAAGGGAGTGCCTTTCCTGTCAAAAGAGATTCACCACATATGAGAGAATCGAAGATACCCTTCCGTATGTCATAAAGAAGGACGGCAGGAGAGAGGCCTTTGACAGGGCGAAAATAATTAATGGAATGAGCAGGGCGTGTCAAAAAAGACCGATCAGTGTGTCTGATATTGAAGCTGTTGCTGACTCCATTGAACACGAATTACTGGAAAGTCCGGAAAAGGAGATCAGTGTAGTTTACGTCGGCGAAAGAGTAATGAATGCTCTCAGCCAAATGGATGAGGTGGCTTACGTTAGGTTTGCCTCTGTTTACAGATCCTTCCATGATATAGAGGAATTTATCACTGAAATAAAAGAGCTTTCTGATTCCAAGGAGGCCAGAGAGCGAAAGGAAGCTCAGAATAACAATCAAGATGAGACCTCCACCATCCACGACTCTTACTGAAACGGAAAAATATATGGCCATTGCCCTGGGGTTGGCAAAAAAGGGGCGTGGTCGCACAGAGCCCAATCCAATGGTGGGCGCTGTTATTGTAAAAAACAACAGGATCATAGGCAAAGGATACCATCACAAGGCAGGCTCGCCCCACGCGGAAGTGGAAGCAATTAAAGACGCAGGGGCCAGGGCTGACCGCGCGGACTTGTACGTAACACTTGAACCCTGCAACCACCACGGAAAAACCCCTCCTTGCACTGAAGCAATAATCAAGGCCGGCATAAAACGGGTCTTTATAGGCGCGCCTGATACTTACCCATCAGTTAAGGGCAATGGCGCTGT
>CAZFJT010000273.1:0-5225 GCA_964519135.1 uncultured Syntrophales bacterium
CGCAGTAGCTCCCCATCCAATCGAACCGGGCGCAGAACCTATTGGCGCCCGGTGGTAGGCTCACTTCGTTTTTTCCCTGATTATGTTCTTTCTATTCGTCAGCAGAGGTGTGGCCAGGTTCAGGCCCCAACAGATTCAGGGGAGATTTACCCTGCTCATCAAGGCCAGTGGTATAGTCGAATTCCTCTTGTACTATTTCAGCGACCTTCTTGTATAGAGTTCGAAGAGGTATCTCAGCAGGGCAGGCCTCTGTGCAAAGATTGCAGTCTATGCACCTTCCTGCCATGTGTACGGCCCTTGTTAAATGGAAGATGGGATTTTCAGGTGGCAGATCCCCTGTTTTGATCAAAGCGTCCTCTTCAAGTGTGCAAACATTGCAAAAGCATACAGGGCAAACATCCCTGCACCCATAACATTTCACGCACCTGTCAAAGACTTCCCGCCAATAGTCCAGCCTCTCCATAAGACCCATTCCCATCACTTCCTTGACTGTCTCATATGGGACGCCCTTGGCCTTTTCACCCGCGACTATTTCTTCTGGAAACGGCCTCTTGCACTCATGCTTGTCTGCAAGCTCCTGTTTACAGGCAAAGCCAACCCTTACAATTCGGCCCTCTTCATCCTTGATCTGATTCCATTTCATCAGTTCATTCAGGGCCCTTTCATCGCAACCCCTCAGCAGAACTCCAAACTTGGAATCATTATAATTGCTCATAAGGGTCATCAATACGCGCGCGATAGGATACCTGTCAGGTGGTCCGCCATTGGCCTTCGCTCCAAGGGACAGACCCTCCAACTCATCCGCTGACGTGAATAAATGCGGGATTATTGTTCCGTCTTTATCAATAAGCCCGAGGAAGCCATCTATCTTTCCTTCCTCGAACAATCCTTTTACATGAGCTTTTACTTGATCGAGCATTTGATTTACCGATTTTACAGGTTTAATTTCATACCTTTTTTATTGTGGGAATCCTTAGCGCTCAGGCTGCGGAGTCGGCGTCATCATTCTTTGCCAATGGAGACGGACCCAATTTCCTTATCTTCTCAGTGAATTCAGAGACCTGTTCCGCGAACCTTGGGCCTTCAGCGGCTGATACCCATTTCAATAAAAGCCTCTCCGGGTCCACCCCGGAAAATTCCAGCAACTTGGTCATAAAGGCCATTCTCTTTATTGTCATGTAATTACCGTACAGGTAATGGCAATCCCCAACGTGTCATCCACCCACAAAGACGCCGTCAGCGCCCTTTTGAAATGCCTTGAGTATCTGGTGGGGCCCAACAGTGGCTGAACACAATGTCCTTATGGCCCTTAGATTGGCGGGATATTGCAGCCTGCTCACCCCGGCCAGGTCCGCGCCCGCGTATGCGCACCAATTGCAAAGGAACCCAACTATTGTAGGCTCAAATTGATCTGACATGGTTTCACAAACTCCCGAATATAAAGGCCAGGCCGAATTAAACGCCTTATCCGGCCAGGGCCTGTTCTATCTGAGCAAAAAGTTGTTCATTGGAAAAGCCGTCCAGTCTAGCGCTGGCTGATGGACATGCTGCCGCGCAACCGCCGCATCCCTTGCAAAGCACTTTATTGACCTGACATACTCCCCGGTCTTCAAAATAGTTTATCGCGCCGTACGGACAAACTTCCACACAGCCCAGGCAACCGCAGCAGGTGTCAGGATTGATATCAGCCACAATTCCACTGGTAAAAAGAGCGTCCTTGGAGAGTATTATCGCGGCCCTGGACGCGGCGCCGAGCCCCTGGGACACTGCCTCTCTTATGGTTGAGGGAAATCTGGCGTTCCCGCAAAGATATATCCCATCTGTGGCAAAATCCAGTGGTTTAAGTTTCACATGGCCCTCAAGGAAAAACCCGTTATTATTCAATGGAACCTTTAGCATTGTGCTGATCTTTGGGGCGTCCTCCTGCGCGATCAAAGGTGTTGACAAGATAACCTTATCTGCGGGCATGGATATTTCTTTTCCCATCCTCACATGATAAACGTCAACTTTGCCGTCTTGGACCTTTGGCGGGCGGTTTGGATCATAGGTTACGTACCGCACTCCAAGCTTTTTGGATTCCCTGAACATATCCTCGTTCTCAACTCCATACATCTGCATGTCCCTATAAAGGATCGTAATCTGGGAATCAGGATTGGCCTTCTTTAAGAGGATCGAGTTCTTGACCGCGGTCATGCAGCAGATCCTCGAACAGTACGTACGCTCCTTGTTCCTTGCCCCAACGCATTGGATCATAACCACGTTCTTGAAATCAGGGGCGCCTTTTTTCAGTTCAGCCTCTAGCTCCAAGTGGGTAATGACCTTGTCTCCATCATAGCCGTACATTGACTCAGGCTTTAAAACCCTCGCGCCCACGGCCACAATTACAACACCGCACTTTATTTTGTCTTCAGCCCCATTGGACGACACTGTGAGCACATAATTTCCCACATAGCCCTCAACTCCGGTGACCTGTGAATTCAATCTCACATTTACATTATCATTGTCATTGACCCTTTTGGTGAGATCATCAACAAGCCTGTCAGCAGGCTCATCAGCAGGCAGGATCATGTTAAGGTCATTGAGAATCCCTCCCAAACGATCACTCTTTTCCACAAGATCCACCTTATAACCCATGTTTCCAAGGGCCATGGCCGCGGACATTCCTGAAACTCCGGCGCCTATTACAATGGCCGAGTGCGAGAGTTTAAGCTCTATTCTACTCAGCTCCCTGAGGCGCGCGGCCTTGGCCACAGCCATGCCAATCTGGTACTTGGCCCGCTCTGTGCCTGCCTCTTTCTGCTTCATGTGAACCCAGGAACACTGGTCCCTGATATTTGCCATTTCAAATAGATAGGGATTGAGGCCAGCTTCTTCACACGCGCTCATAAAAAGGGGCTCATGGGTTCTTGGGGTGCAAGAGGCCACAACAACCCTATTGAGATCATGCTTTGGTATCGCCTCTTTTATCTCGTTAATGCCGCCTTCTGAACAGGTGTATAGATTCTCCTGAACCATAGCCACATTGGGAAGGGTCTTTGCATAATCCACAAGCTCTTGCATTGTGAGATATCCGGCAATATTAGACCCACAGTCGCAGATAAAAACGCCTATGCGAATGTCATTTTCGTTGTTTTCGCTCAATTTCCATTCTCCGGGCTTATACGGCGAGGTCCAATCCGCCGGTCATTACCACTTCCGCTGCCCTGGCCGCAGCGCTTGAGGCCTGAGCCACTGATTCGGGAATATCAACAGGGCCCTGCGCGCAACCACAGGTGAAGATCCCTGGGACAGAAGTATCCAAAGGTCTATTTGGATGGGTCTTAACAAACAGGTTTTCATCCAAAGCAAGACCCAGGGTCTCAGCCAACTTTGCAGCTCCTAGGGAAGGAGAGCACGCATTGGCAAGGATGACCATGTCCAAAGTCAGGCTCTTTACCTTTCGCTCCTCAGTGTCTTCATAATGAACTATGGGATTGAGCTGCTCATCCTGGGTGATCTCAGCCACCCTGCCCCTAATATACTTTAGTCCTGACACCTCTGCGCCCCTGACTTTATACTCTTCAAAACCCTTACCAACAGTGCGCAAATCCATGTAGAAAATGTACGATTCAGTTTCAGCCTCATGCTCTTTTGCTATCATCGCCTCTTTTAAAGAGTGCATACAGCAATAGCTGGAGCAATATTTATGAAATCGAAAATCCCTTGATCCCACGCATTGTATGAATCCCAGTTTCTTGGCTATGTGATTTTCAGATACGTTCTTTTCGATCCATTCCTGTTCGGCCTTCAGCTTCTCCAGCTCCGCATTGTCTTCAGCTTTTTCCGCCTTCTTGATGAGCTTTGGCAGCTCCTTTAGTCTCCATTCACCTTTGACCGAAGAGGGCCTGGTGAGATGGCCACCTGTGGGGCCGGCCGCGCTCAATAGCCTCTCCATTTCCATTGACGAGATCACATTAGGGAGTTTGCCGAATCCGTACTCAGGGATCTGTGTCGCGTCAAACAGCTCATAACCTATGGAAACAATTACAGAGG
Source organism: uncultured Syntrophales bacterium (assembly GCA_964519135.1). GTDB lineage: Bacteria > Desulfobacterota > Desulfomonilia > Desulfomonilales > Desulfomonilaceae > CAZFJT01. Next base: position 4,033 of record CAZFJT010000273.1, read on the forward strand.
CCACATTCACTTCAACTTCAGTGTCCTTTTGCTCATAATCTATAGCGCCCGCCTGACATTGTTTTGCGCAAACCCCGCACTTCTTGCCCAACATTACCCGGCAATGCTCTGGATCTATTGTATAAACAGAAGGAATGCCTTGAGCGTAATCCTTGTATATGGCCTTGCGCTCATCCAGACCGAAGTTGAATTCATTGGAGACCTTTGTTGGGCACTTTGCCGCGCAAGCCCCGCACGCGGTGCATTTGGATGCGTCCACGTACCTGGCCTTTTGGCGGATCTTTGCCTTGAAATCCCCGGCTTTTCCAGAGAATCCAAGGAGCTCACTGTAAGCCATCAAATTTATTTTCGGATGCCGACCGACATCCAGCAACTTAGGCGAAAGAATTCATATCGCGCAATCATTGGTTGGAAAGGTCTTGTCCAATTGGGCCATCTTACCGCCAATGCTCGGATTCTTTTCCAGCAAATGGACCTGGATACCCATGTCGGCCAGGTCAAGCGCGGCCTGCATACCCGCTATTCCGCCACCAATGATCAAAACCTCTTTTGAAGCCATTTATTCACCTTTTCACTTTCAACTAGACCTTCAGGGCCTTGGCAAGAAGATCATTCATATCCTGTATTTTAAGTTCAGTTTCCATATCCCTTAAAGCGCAAGCCAGATGAAGCCTGCACTTGGGACAAGCTGTTACCAGTGTTTGCGCGCCCGCTTCCAAGGCTTCATTCAGCCGCATTTTCTGAATGGCCTTTGAACAGCTTGAGCAGTTCATCCATGCGCTTGTTCCGCAGCACAAACCATTCTCCCTGTTATGGGCCATCTCATGCAGTGTTACGCCAGGGATACTCGTTATGAGTTCCCTTGGTGTATCCATAATCCCCGCTTGCCTCCCGAGCCTGCACGGGTCATGGTACGTATAAACCCCTGACTGTTCTGTGAATTGCACTGATCCTGATTTCACCTCATCCAGGAGCAATTCATAGAAGTGAGTGAGTTCAAGATCCATATTGTCTACCACTTCAGGGTAGTACTTCTTGAAGGTCATGTAACCTTCAGGGCATTGAAACACAACCCTCTTGCAACCAAGGCCTTTTATCAAATCAACATTACGTTTGGCCAAGATGGCGAAGTTCTCCCTGTCCCCGTTCCACAAGAGATCATGGCCGCAACATCGCTCATCATCATGTATAAC
>CAZFJT010000274.1:0-5191 GCA_964519135.1 uncultured Syntrophales bacterium
AAGTCAAGGATTGGAGGAGAAGATCCGCGACGTCCTGATACCCTCGGAATCCATAGTGGAAATGGTCAAGGGTGAAAAGAAGACTTCCAAGAGAAAGTATTTCCCTGGTTACATATTGGTTCACATGGAATTGGATGATCAGACATGGCATGTGGTTAAAGGGACGCCAAAAGTAACCGGTTTTATAGGTTCAAGAACCGAGCCTGCTGTCATCCCGGATGAAGAAGTGGAGATGATAAAGCGGCAGATGGCCGAAGGTCAGGAAAAACCCAGGCCCAAATACAATTTCGAAAAGGGAGACTCTGTGCTGGTTGTGGATGGCCCGTTTATCAATTTTAACGGCACAGTGGAAGAGGTGAGACCGGATAAAGGAAAACTGAGGGTCTTAGTGAGTATATTCGGCAGGCCGACTCCTGTGGAACTGGATTTTATTCAAGTAACAAAGAACTGAGATTTGAGCGGCTAAGAAATAGAGAGACTAAAGGGCGCAAATCCATTGCGCTGTTACCCAAAGTCCCGACGCAACAAGCAGAAGGGCTTTTTTCCATAGCAGATGGATGCATTTGTGACACGACCTTATTGAGGTCGCGCAGTATTTAAATATAAAAGATTCAGCGCACGGCGCTTATTATGGAAAACCACTGGAAAATACCCCGGTGACCATTTCGGAGAAACATAATGGCTAAAAAAGTGATGGCCCTGATAAAACTCCAGATCCCAGGCGGAGAGGCAAAGCCCTCCCCTCCGGTGGGCCCGGCCCTGGGACAACACGGAGTTAATATAATGGAATTCTGCAAGGCTTTCAACGCTCAGACACAAGGCCAGACAGGGGTAATCATTCCCGTACAGATCACGGTGTACCAAGATAGATCATTCACTTTTATCCTCAAGACTCCCCCAGCGTCATTCCTGATAAAAAAGGCCGCGGGTCTTGAAAAGGGTTCGGCTGAACCCAACAGGGATAAAGTGGGTAAACTTTCAATGAAACAGGTGGAAGAGATAGCAAAGACAAAGATGCCCGATCTGAACTGTCATGACCTCACCAGCGCAATAAAATCCATCTTAGGAACCGCGAGGAGCATGGGCATAGAGATCAAGTAGGGGAATAACATGTCTAAAGGCAAAAAAATAATCGAGGCCAGGGATAAGGTAGACCGCTTGAGGACCTACTCAATGAGGGAAGGCATAGACACTGTCATCTCAACCGCGTTCGCAAAATTTGACGAATCTGTTGACTTGGCGGTCAAACTCGGTGTAGACCCACGTCACGCGGACCAAATGGTTCGTGGAACATGCGTGCTGCCCCACGGCACCGGAAAATCAGTGAGGGTGCTGGCTTTTGCCAAGGGGGATAAGGAAAAAGAGGCCCGAGACGCAGGCGCTGATCATGTCGGGGGTGAAGAACTCGCTGAAAAGATTCAGGGGGGATGGCTGGACTTTGACAAGGCCGTGGCCACACCGGATATGATGAGTGTTGTGGGTAAATTGGGAAAGATTCTAGGTCCAAGGGGCATGATGCCAAACCCAAAAGTCGGCACAGTGACTTTTGATATCGGAAAGGCCGTAACTGATTTGAAGGGCGGCAAGGTCGAGTTCAGAGTTGAAAAGGCCGGTATCGTACATGTCCCAGTGGGCAGAATTTCATTTGGCGTCGATAAATTGTACGAGAACATAGTGAGTGTAATGGAGACTATCGCGCGTTTGAAACCTTCTGCTTCCAAAGGGGTCTATTTAAAAGCAGTGGCTATGTCCTCATCAATGGGACCGGGGCTCAAGCTTGACACACAGGAAATAAGGGCCTTATCAAGGTAAACAAGCCCGTGGGAATCTTGATTTGAGTGTTTTAGCTTAAGTTTATTAGGCTTTACATATATAGGGCGCCCTTGGTGGACGCCTTCCACTGGAGAGTAATAATAGGAAACTTCATAACAACTTCATAACTTTTGGGCCGGATCGAAGACAGCGGGCGCGCAACGGCGCTTAATAAACGCCAGCCGAGATTGGGTCGGAAAGGGGTAAATTTTACATATTGTCCTCTTATCCCCAAATAGCTGTTTTCCCTCCGACTGAAAGGGGGAATCCTTAGTTGATCAGAAAAGAAAAAGAAAATGAAGTGGCGTGGCTCCATGGGCAAATGGATGGGGCCAAAGCGATGTTTCTGACCAACTTCCGGGGGCTTACCGTAGCTGAGATGAACGCCTTAAGGTCAAACTTAAGGGAAAAGGGAGCGTCCTACAAAGTGTTGAAAAACACACTGGCTCGATTAGCCGCGAAAGGCACTGAGTCAGAGGCGCTGGTTCAGGATATGATTGAACCTAGAGGCGCCACTTGGGTCACATCTGAAGATGATATCCCAATAGTGGCAAAGGCGCTCTTAGATTTCAGCAAGGCTCACCCCAATCTGGAAATGGTCAGTGGTGTCTATGGGGGACAGCGGCTCGACACCGGTAGTATTGAAGAATTGTCAAAGCTTCCCACCAGGGATGAGCTATTGTCAAAGCTTCTAGGTACTATGGTGGCGCCGATAAGCTCGTTTGTCGGTGTATTGGCTGCGGTTCCAAGGTCCATGGTTACTGTTTTAAACGCCATAGCGGAAAAAAAGGAGAGCAGTGGAGGGCCGGAGGCCTAAAGGCCTAATGGATCAATCATTGCGCTTATCAGCTATTATCGCTTGTTAGCTATTATCGCTTTTCAGCTATTACCGGAGGATAAGATGGCAGAAATCACAAAGGAAGATGTAAAACAGTTTATCAGCAACATGTCAGTGTTGGAGTTGAGCCAGCTCGTTAAAGAGCTGGAAGAGGAGTTCGGGGTCTCTGCAGCGGCGCCAGTGGCCATGCCCGCGAATATGGGCGCAATGGCTGGTGGAGAAGCAGCCCCGGCTGAGGAGAAAACCGAATTCGATGTAATTTTGAAAGATTTCGGTGATAAAAAGATTCAGGTCATCAAAGTGGTCAGAGCCCTTACAGACCTGGGTCTAAAGGAAGCGAAAGAGTTAGTCGAAGGGGTTCCAAAGCCGGTTAAAGAGGGTGTTTCCAAGGAAGACGCTGAAAAAGCGAAGGCTGATTTGGAAGAAGTCGGCGCTACAGTCGAGATATCCTGAGCCTGATTAGAAGTTAGACTCAAAGTCTATTTCAGGGGGCCGTTTTAATTATGCGGTCCCCTGGATAAAAAGACACTCGCGCCCCCACCAAACGCTTCCCCCAAGGTCTTTTAAAGATTACATTTATCAGAGGGAAATCATGAGTCCTTTCTCCGTGCATTCGCAGAGGCTGCGAAAGAATTTTGCGCGCATACCTCAAATTGCAGGAATACCAAACCTTATCGAAATCCAAAAACAATCGTACGAAAGATTTTTACAGGCGGATGTTCCGCCGGAAAACCGCGAGGACATAGGTCTTCAAGCTGTTTTCAACTCTGTTTTTCCAATAAAAGATTTTTCAGATACCGCTTCACTTGAATTCATCAAATATACACTGGGTGAAGAAAAATACAATGTGGAAGAATGCCTCCAAAAAGGCGTTACATACGCTGTTCCACTTAAGATCACAGTTCAGTTGATCGTCTGGGACGTTGACCCTGACACTGACGCGAGGACCATAAGGGACGTCAAGGAACAAGAAGTTTACTTTGGGGAAATCCCGGTCATGACGGAAAATGGGACATTTATCATCAACGGCACAGAGCGCGTTATAGTGTCCCAGTTACACAGATCTCCAGGGATTTTCTTTGACCATGACAAAGGAAAAACCCACGCGAGTGGTAAATTGCTCTATTCCTCGAGGATAATTCCACTGCGCGGTTCATGGATAGACTTTGAATTTGATCCAAAGGATAGGCTTTACGTCAGGATAGACCGGAGGAGAAAGCTTCCGGTTACAGTGCTTTTAAAGGCTCTGGGCGACTCGTCCATGGATATTCTAAATTATTTTTATGAGCGCCAGACCATAATCGTTGAGGATGACGGACTTAAAAGGGATGTGAATCTTGCCCTACTAATCGGGACAGTGGCGCCGTCGGATATTAAAGCCCTTGGAACGGACGACGTTGTTGTAAGAAAGAATAAAAAGGTTACCAAAGCAGGTTTACGCAGGCTGGGGGCGAGAAAAATTGAACCTATTCCTATGAAGGTTCAAGATTTGGCGGGCAAGGTGATCGCGAAGGATGTTATCGATTATGAGACAGGTGAGGTTATAGCCCAGTGTAACAAGGAAATCGCCGCGGATGAGGTTGAAGACCTGGTTAATACTTTAAGGGAAAGAGGCGTAAAAGAGTTTCAATGCCTGTTCCTTGAGGAGAGAATAGTTTCGTCGTCACTAAGGGACACCCTACTGGAAGACAAAATCGATGATAAACCGAACAAGGTAATAGAGGATTTCAGAAAGCAAAATCCCGATGAAGAAGAGAGCAATGAAACCCTGAATGCGCAAATTGAGATATATCGCCGTCTGAGGCCTTCTAATCCGGCCACTGTGGAGATAGCCAATACTTTTTTCAATAACCTGTTTTTTAGAAGCGAGTTCTATGATCTCTCAAAGGTCGGCAGGCTCAAGCTGAACAGAAAGCTCAATATATCGGAAGAACAAGCTGATCTTAACCTCAGGACTTTGCGTAAAGAAGACATAATGCTAGCGGTGAAGTACCTCCTGGAGCTCAAGGAAGGGAAAAAGGGCCGTGACATTGACGATATAGACCATATGGGCAACAGGCGGGTCCGATCTGTTGGTGAGCTTCTGGAGAATCAGTACAGGATAGGGCTTGTCAGAATGGAACGGGCTATAAAGGAGCGCATGAGCCTCCAGGATGTTGAGACACTCATGCCCCATGACCTTATCAACGCCAAACCTGTAACTGCGGTTGTAAAAGAATTTTTCGGTTCATCGCAGCTCTCACAGTTCATGGATCAAACCAATCCGCTCAGTGAGATCACCCACAAAAGGCGCTTGTCCGCGTTGGGTCCAGGGGGGCTTACAAGGGAAAGGGCCGGATTCGAGGTCAGGGACGTGCATCCAACCCACTATGGTAGGATCTGCCCCATTGAGACACCAGAAGGCCCGAATATCGGTCTTATAGTTTCACTGTCCACGTACGCCCGGGTAAATGAGTTCGGATTCATAGAAACACCTTATAGGCCGGTTCAGGATACAGCGGTTGGCGCAGAGATTCGATTCCTTACCGCGCTGGATGAACA
>CAZFJT010000275.1:0-5189 GCA_964519135.1 uncultured Syntrophales bacterium
GCATGTTTCCTATGGGACCAGCGCGCTATCATAGGAAACATGCTGTGGGAATGAGTTTATAAATCTTTCCGGATCCCACTGGGAAAGACCAAAAATACTTTCAGTGCTGTGACATTCCATACCCACCTTGTATCCATAATGCCTGAGAGCAACATTAAAAAAACCGTCGGCTGTAAGAGGAATTGCCCTGCGGAACAGGTTCATCTGCTCAAGGAACATTTTCCAGTAGTCCCTCTGGTTCATAAAGCCTGAAGCGTCGAACAGGACTACAATATTGTCAATTCTTTTACAATCATCGGCCGTTGATCGGGGCGGCGCAACTAGGGGACAAAGCATTACGAACAGTAGGATCATCGCCGGACATAGCTTTTTGAGGCGCCTTACCATTGAAATCTCCTCCTGCTATTGCTCCCGTAAAGGACAGTCAATTCGGCACTAATTAGCAAAGCGCCACAAAAAAGTCAAGGATTGTGGACCTCTCGGAACGTCTCTCCACCTGTACGTAAAATTCATGACTGTGGCCGTTGGCGGTAGTGATGGACAATTCTCCTTAATAACTTAGTACCTGCCTCAAGTGTTATTTATCAAGAATATTAAAAAATAAAGACCGCGTGTCACTACCCGCGCCCTGCGGTCTTGACCATCCGGATTTCCGACTCAGGATCAAACGGCTTGTGCGTTCGGGTCCCGGGCCGATCCAGCTCCAATATCTCCGGTTTTCTCAAAGACCATCTCTCCATCCGCAAATCTTGCTTTAATCGCGTCTCCTTCTTTGAACCTGTTCGCGAGTATCTCTTTAGCCAGAGGATTTTCAATAAACCTCTGTATGGCCCTCTTCAAAGGCCTGGCGCCATAAGCTGGATCAAAACCTTCACTTGCCAACATGGTCACTGCCGATGGATCAAGTTCCAAGCTTATCTTATTCTCAGCCAGTCTATTGTTGAGCCTCTGTATCTGGATCTTTACTATGCCTTTGATCTGGTCCATATCCAGCGCATGGAATATCACTATGTCATCTAGTCTGTTTAAAAACTCAGGTTTGAAATGTATACGTAACGCCTCCATAACCCTGTTTTTCATGGCTTCTTCATCACGGCCCGCAAATTCTTGTATATCCTGGGATCCAATATTGGAGGTCATGATGATTATGGTATTTTTGAAATCAACTGTTCGACCCTTTCCATCGGTGAGTCTGCCGTCATCCAGTATTTGCAGCAACGCGTTGAAAACCTCTGGGTGGGCCTTCTCAATTTCATCAAATAGCACTACCGAATAAGGCCTTCTTCGAACGGCTTCGGTAAGATAACCGCCCTCCTCGTACCCCACATATCCTGGGGGCGCTCCGATCAATCTTGCCACAGAGTGTCGTTCCATGTACTCGGACATGTCCACTCTCACCATCGCTTGCTCGTCATCAAAGAGAAATTCAGCTAGAGCCCGGGCCAATTCGGTCTTGCCAACTCCTGTGGGCCCCATGAATATGAATGAACCTATTGGCCTGTTCGGGTCCTGTAATCCGGACCTGGCTCTCCTGACCGCGTCTGAAACAGCCACTATGGCCTCTGACTGACCGATGACTCGATTAGAGAGCCTATCTTCCATTTTCAGGAGTTTTTCCACTTCACCTTCGAGCATCCTGGAAACAGGTATACCAGTCCATTTGGCGACAACTTCAGCCACATCTTCAGCTGAAACCTCTTCTTTAAGCAAGCCGCCGTCCTTTTGGAGGTCCGCGAGTTCGTCATTCTTTTCTGAAATGTCGGCTTCTAAATTACGCAGAGTTCCGTACTTCAATTCCGCGGCTTTGTTGAGATCTCCATCTCTCTCGGCCTTTGCCGCCTCTGTCTTGGTCCGCTCCTGGCGCTCTTTCAAGGTTTGGATTTCTCCAATAATACCTTTTTCCCTTTGCCACCTGGCCTTAAGCGCGTTCGACTTTTCTTTGAGGTTGGCTATTTGGGAGCTTACTTGCTCCAATCGATCTGACCCGGCCTGATCACCTTCTTTTTTCAGGGCCTGCTCCTCAATCTGCAACTGTATGATCTTCCTATCTATTTCATCGATCTCCGTGGGCATGGAGTCTATTTCCATCCTCAACCTGGAAGAAGCCTCGTCAATCAGGTCTATGGCCTTGTCAGGCAAGAATCTATCGCTGATGTACCTGTGGGAAAGAGTCACAGAGGCAATGATCGCGCTATCCAGTATCCTCACTCCATGGTGGACCTCGTATCTCTCCTTTAATCCGCGCAGAATGGATATCGCGTCCTCTACATTGGGCTCAGCAACATATATGGGCTGAAATCTCCGCTCTAGGGCCGCGTCTTTCTCAATATGTTTTCTGTACTCATTAACAGTGGTCGCGCCTACGCATCTCAACTCACCTCGCGCCAAAGGAGGTTTAAGCATATTGGACGCGTCTACAGCCCCCTCGGCCGCGCCAGCGCCCACAAGTGTGTGCATTTCGTCTATAAAGAGGATTATCTGACCTGAAGCCTGAACCACCTCTTTGATAACCGCCTTGAGCCTATCTTCAAATTCGCCTCTGTACTTGGCGCCTGCAATCAATTGGCCTATATCAAGGGCAAGAACCTGTTTACCTTTTAGAGACTCAGGCACATCACCTGAAATTATCCTGCCGGCCAAACCTTCCACTATTGCCGTCTTTCCAACGCCGGGATCACCGATCAAAACCGGATTGTTTTTGGTTCTCCTGGATAGGACTTGAACAATGCGTCGAATCTCATCATCCCTTCCAATAACCGGATCCAGTTTACCTTTGCGAGCTTCCTCAGTAACATCTCTGGTAAACTTCTTTAGGGCCTGATATTTATCCTCTGGGTTTTGATCCGTAACACGTTGTGTGCCCCTGATGTCGGATAATGTCTGATATATCCTGTCCCTTGTTACACCATGCCTTTTTAAAATCTCAGCGCTTTTAGTTCCTGACGCTTGTGAAATCGCTAATAGTATATGTTCCACAGAGACATACTCATCCTTTAATTGCTCCATTTCCTTAAATGAAGCCTCAAGGGTGGATCTCAAGGAGTTTGAGAAATATCTATCAGATGACGCGCCGCTCTGTTTTGGTAGTGAATCCACAGCAGCCTTGACCTCACTTCGAACCCTTGAGGGATCGGCCCCCAATTTTTTCAGGGCCTCCACTGCGATCCCCTGCTCGTCCGACAGCAATGCCAGCAGCAGGTGCTCGGTCTCTATCTGGGGATTTCCTCTCTCAGCGGCCTCTTTTTGCGATAGCTCAAGGGCCTCCTGGGACTTCAAAGTGAATCTGTCCGCGCGCATTGGTGTCTCCTTCCAATAAAAACTTTACCTAACAGGTAAACCAAGGCAATAACCTTGTCAACTATAGCGATCTGTATGTCATTGTATTTATGTCTCTTTTCAACGCTCAAGCATAAGACGCCTTTGTTGGCCGAGCCCATTATTTGTTTCTCTTTTTTTTCACTGGCAACATCCTGTTTGTACAAGTTTTTTAAGTTTATATGCCCTCTGAAGCCAGTAAATTTAATCAGCAAGTTGACAGTCAACCTGGCTACAACTATACTCAAACCATAGCAATGTTCCGCAGGTTTGGGATACGCGCCATTTTAGTAGGGGTTTTGGTAAATTCAGCGTAAATTACCAGAGCAGCGCGCCAACGCGATGTACTAGCAAGATGTACAAACGCGATTTAAGAGAAGTGAGAGTGTTATTGAGAGTGTTATAATAATACTGACAATGGAACTTCATTCACTCAATAATGTTATCCTCTGCTCTCTACAAGTTGCAGGCGCTATAAAATGGTAATTGTGTCACTGCCCGCAAATCTTGGTCGGTCACATGGATTCTAAAGATCAAAACAAGTTTGATAACGGACCTAATCATATCTATGAAACAAACGGCATAGTTAAAGGTTCAATCCTTGCCATTGACGATGATGAGCCCATCTTGGAGCTTCTCAAAGAATTACTTGAACTCAATGGTTACACTGTTTTTGTGGCGTCAGAGGGACGAGAAGGGCTCGATGTATTCCACAGGGTCAGGCCCGATATGGTCATCAGCGATATTCGCATGCCCCACATGGACGGTCTGGACGTGCTGGCAAGGGTCAGGGACATCGACCACACTGTTCCGGTGATCCTGGTAACAGGACATGGCGATTTGGAGCACGCGGTAAAGGCGGTGCGCAGGGGCGCGCATGATTTTCTGCTCAAACCGATGAATCCGGAGATATTGCTCGCCACTGTTAGAAGAGGCATGGAGCATTGCCGTTTGAGGCGATTTGAAAGGGATCACACCAGGCTCCTTGAGAACGAAGTGGAAAAGAGGACTGAAGAGCTCGAGAGGGCCAATGAGCTTTTATATAGATCATATCAACGTATAAGGCGCATCCAAGGCGCGGCGATCTTTGCTTTGGCTAAGCTTGCAGAGTCAAGGTCAGGAGAGATGGGGTATCATCTCAAGCGTATTCAGGAGTATTGCAGGGTTCTCTGTGAAAGACTCAAGCAAAGGGACAAATACAAGGATCGGCTTACATCGGGATTTATCGAAGATCTTGTTCAGTCCTCAGTATTGCATGACATAGGAAAAGTAACGATCCCTGATTCAATACTCTTCAACCCACGGAAATTCAGGGTCGATGAATTTGAGATAATGAAGCAGCATACAATCCGTGGAGGAAAGGCCCTTGAGGAAGCGGCCAATGAAACCGGAGAGGATAGTTTTTTATCCATAGGCAAGGATGTGGCCTTTTACCATCACGAACGCTGGGACGGTAATGGATACCCGTATAGCTTAAAGGAAGAAGAGATTCCCCTCGCTGCTAGAATCGTGTCACTCGCGGACGTTTATGACGCTTTAACCACTGAACGACTTTACAAGAGGGCTTTTTCTCACGAAGAGGCCATGAACATGATCGTAGAAGAAAAGGGTAGGCAATTCGACCCGGAGATAGTTGACGCATTTATGGATATTCAAGATATATTCAGCAAGATCAGGGAAGGCGCAGAACTCGACGCGGGCGCCAATACAAGAAGAAAAGAGGCGTCAGCCTAACCCAACCATACTGTGGTGAGAAGATAAAGTTAAGCTCAGCCAACCGGCGCCATTCTATTATCCGAAAGGCTTGAACCGGCTGCTGTAGCTTTGTTTGTTTTTTATGAATGGGCTTTATGTTTTAGTGAATGGGCTTTATG
>CAZFJT010000276.1:0-5187 GCA_964519135.1 uncultured Syntrophales bacterium
CAACAAATCACAGCCAGGAGAGGTCTCCAAGCTCGTGGAAGACCTTTTTAAAACCATGCGCGGCAATGGGACCTTTCCAACGCTTCGGAAGACCGTGGAAATAGTTTCCGGTTTTGTTCGAGAGGCCTGCGGAATACTCGTTGTGAGGGAGTTCCTTGTTAAAAGAAACTTTAAACCAGGGGAAACACGTCAAATACATTTTAAGGATCTCAAAGGCCTTACTGATATAGGATTGGCGAAACCAAGACCGTCAAAGGAAAAATCCCATATCACCATTTCGGATAAATGGGTGAGATATGGCAAGGATGAGATAAGAAACACCTTGGCGATGTACGGGGACAACTTCCTGTTTGTGGATGAAGTGGTAATGGAATCAGGCGAATTCCATGACGGCTTCCTGGGCTTTGGTCGTTTCAAGGTTCCCACACCTGAGGCCAACCCGTTAATGGGAGACCATTTTGTGAACCTTCCCCTGTTCGGAGGGCATCTACAAATGGAAATGGCAGGGCAAGTCGGCATTTTTATCGTAAGAAAGCTCATTGAAAGCATGAATTTGATGCCTATATTGACTGGTAGTTGCTTCCCCAATCTGAACACCATGGCGCCTCCAGGGGAAATACTGAAGGTAAGAATAGCCGTTAAATTACCTGAAAAGCGAAACCTTACCGCAGATGTGGTTATAGAGAATCGCTTCGCCACATCCAAGGGAGAGATCAGGGGCATGCTGGTTGCTGACAGGGTTTTGAGGAAAATGGTCAGATCCTTCCAGCACGGCGAATAACAAGTAAATAAATAACCGGCAATACAGAAGCCTATAGTATTGACTCATTTTAGAGCTTGACCTGTACAAGTATGTCTGGCGTAATATTCATCACCGGTTGAAGAATCAAAGGGATCTTTTTTCTTGCGCATTTTAGCACATAATGGAACTTCCTCAAAAAATCCACTTCTGGTTGTGTTCATATGAATCCTATAAGATGGAATTGCTCCAAATCGGAGATCAAATTAAATCAACTGGAAGAAACGCTGGACTCAGTGGGAAAAGATCAAATCACTATCCTTGCCCATAACAACCCGGACCCTGATACCATAGCAGGCTGCTATGCCCTTAAGTTTATATTGCAAGAGAGGTTCAATATTGATTCTGAGATAGTTTATGGCGGCGTCATAACCAGGGCTGAAAATCAGGCCATGGTCCAGCGACTAAGAATTCCCATGAAACGCATCTCCAATATGGATACAAAAAAACACAAACATGTTGCGATCATAGACTCTCAGCCGGGTTCCGGAAATAACCTCCTATTAAAAAAGAACCTTTTCCCAATTATAATCATAGATCATCACCCTTTAAGGCGCATATCCAATAAAGCGCATTTCAAGGATATACGGCCGGAATACGGCGCCACCTCCACCATCATTACCGAATATATAGTGTCCTCGGGCCTTACTCCGCCAAGATCATTGGCCAACGCCCTGTTATACGGTATAAAAACAGATACCAACTCTCTCATGCGCGGATCGTCGGACTTTGATTTCAAGGCCATGCAGTATCTTTCTCCATTAACCAACCCCAGGATGCTGGGATGGATAGAAAAGCCCACATTGCCTGTTGAACACTTCCAGGAGTACCACAGGGGATTGTCCAGAACCACATTATATAGGGACGTGGCTGTCTGCTACCTCGGAGATATCAACTCAGAGGCCATTATCCCAAGGCTTGCGGACGACCTGTTGCGTATAGACGGCGTGAGCTGGTCACTTTGCATGGCGACCATAAATGACATGCTTATGATGTCCGCCAGATCCACGTCAAAGACGTTCGCGGCGGGCAATGTTCTCAGAAAACTGGTGGGAAAGATCGGTTACGCGGGTGGACACAGAGAAATGGCCGGTGGACAAATACCTTTGTCCGGACTAAGCTCCACAGAAAAGGGCGACCTGCCTGATAAGCTCACGAAAAAATTCCTAAAACTAATAAAGCATGAGGGAACTCATCCCAAGCCTTTAGTTGTGGAAAATTACGAGGGACATCCTGTAAACCAGGCTGAAAATGAGCCGAATAATGATAACCAGGTTTAGCTTAAAGGTAAACGCCCCCTTTCACTTCCGCTGGTTGCTGGAGTTAAGCGCTTGATATTGTTAGTGCCCACATGGGGGCAGATAAAACATTAGGCTGCCATTAAAGTCCTCTTGGTATCCAATAACCACAATTGTTCAAGAGTATTCCCTAATCTACCGGGTTCCCACCAGAGCAGCCTCAAACCCAGGGGAACCGTCAATTGGGCAAACATTCATTTCAACATAAGCGGAGACTGGATACAAAGGACATGTATTCCCTGGGACAAGGAATTTGGGCAATTCAACTCCCAATAACCGTGAAACTCCCGTCCCATGTTGCATTGCCGCCAATGGCTCATTTATCGGCGGTTTGCCAGGATCTAAAGGAATCTTGACCTGACGGATTTCCCTGCTTCTTTCACAAACCACAATGAGGTTTTGCACATTGCGCGCGGCGTCGGCCGGGGTGTGCCCTTGCCCAAATCGGCTGAAATAGCCGCATGATGGGCAATAGAACTCGATTATTTCGACGCTGGCCCAAGTAAAAGCTGGATTGGAAAGCGCGGAAATCAGTATACAGAAGGTAAGAATTATCATGAATTTCGTGCAACGCATGGCGCCCTCCCTACTGAGATCCCCATAGGTCAATGGGGACATTTCCGCTCCTAATAACCATTTTGGGGCTTAAGATCAAGCAATTTGTATTTATATTGAATATGTATTCGATTTTATAAGATAATAAGTCATCTATTCCAGTTCTCAAGATTAAACGCGAAATGGCTCATAAAAAAATATGTCCATAATTAACAGCTTCTGGCGCCTACCTTGAGCTTCGCGCTTGGTCACGGCTTCCAAGAGCGCACATTGCGCAATCCTCAGGAGGGGATAACAGCTTATTACTGTCATCGTATTAGGTGGGCGTCCTAAACATATTCGGTATTCAAGGGACAAGTTCAACAGGACTCATACCACCAACAGCCCAGTCTCTTGAGCAAGAGTCACCTTGGCCTTGGTTCCTGAATTGAAATCAAGGAAATCATTCTCTATTCCATCACTGAAGATCACTCCGTTTTCAGCGTTCGATGATACCATTATTAGTGGATCTGCCCTTGTAACATCACCATGCACAATGGACGCGGACGAAGTTCTGCTTGGAAAGGGCTCCCTGACAGTAAAACGCAAGAATTGTGCGTCCCAGGGAAATGAAGTATCCTCTGGCGCTTCCAGATTACCGCCCTTTGTCTGGGCGGCTATGGAAATCGCTCCTGTCATCAGGCTTTTGTACCAACCAGTAGAACCCAGGCCTGTTGACACTATTACCCCGCTGGAAGAATGGCTTTCCTGTTTGCCGCGGGTCTGTATTGTATAGCGCACTGAAGTATGGGATTTTACTCCAATAAAAAGATCATTGACAGCATAAAGAACTTGGCCGTTATTAAGTTCCACTTTGGCCATGGTAATGGAATTAACTTCTCTGCGCCCATTGAAGAGTTCCATTACTGCGTCTCCAAGATCATAAACCTGGAATGGCAGTAGAACTCCGTCCCATCTCGAGGGGTCAGGGTTTACTCCCATTACCGGAAGGGATTTTGCGTACTTAACTGTATTGGCCACCAATCCGTCCTGACCAAGAGCGACCACAGTATCCTCTGGACCGAATAGGAAATTCGGTAAGTATTTCCTGGGCGTAATCTGGAGCCTGCCCAATTTTTCAAGAATGGCCTTTGCTTTTCCTAAAGACTTGTAATAATTATCATGTTCTTCCAGGTAATCGGAAAAATCTGCGCCTAGGCTTTCCACATAAAATTGCGCCTGCCTAAGTGTATTAAATCTTGCCACCAGTTCATCTATGCGAGTTTCCCTGGTGATAAGGATGATTTTGTTTTCAGTTAGCCTATCCATTGTTCTTGGATTGAGATGATTCTATCAATTCTTTTAAAAGATCCGGTGAAATATTGAGTTGTCCGATTTTATCGGCTCTCTCAGAAAGCCCCTGGAAGGCAAGGGCCACTATTGTGGAGGGTTCCATGCCAATTGTGGCAAGTGTTTGCAAAATCTTCGGATCAGTCTTTTCCATAGATTCCATTATCTTTTGCAGCCTGTATGCCATGGCGTCAGACTCTATCCTTTGATTTTCAGCCCCAAGAGTAACCAATTCATTCCTGCTCCTCTCATGGGCTATACTTCCGGCAATCTTCTCCTCTTGCAGTTTACGCTGCTTCCTTTCCACAGCCATTGCCGCGTCCATCTGGGCTTCTTTGATCTCGCGCTTCTTGTTTTCAACAGCGATCTCAGTATTCAACTCATTTTCCTTGATTGTGCGTTCCTGCTCCACTGCCGCATTTCTACGGGAGTAAATAGCCTCATCCGCGTCCCTGAGCAATTGCTCTCTTGCTTCAGCCTCAAGGGCCCTCCCTGTTTCAGGGTTAGGTGTGATTGATAGTATTGAAAGACCTAATATTTCCAAGCCAAGGGACTTGATCTCCATCGCCTCATCCAAACCCGCGCGTACCTCCTCCAATAGTGGCTCAGAAGACCTTAGGGCCTCGATCAACTTCATCCTTTGTATGACTCTTCTAGTAAGGGCGTTCACCACATTGACAACTCTTTCAGCAAGGAGATTCGGATCTTCTGAAACATACTGTTGGGTGAAGGGATCTATGGTAAAATTGAGCAATTTAGTTATCTTGGATGTGTCAACGATCCTATAGGCCACTTGACCTTGAACTGTTATTTCCTGAAAGTCCTTGGTTATATCAGAAAAGATAAATGGCGTGTCAACACTCGAAAGAGGCGTCAAGGAAAGCACCGCTGTGGGAGCGTAGTAGAAGAAGCCGATACCCGCCCCTTCCCTGACTACCTTGCCTCTCTTGAATTGATATAGGTAAGTGGTTGGCTCAACCTTAATGAAACGTATCCCTAAAAATTGAACCTCCTTTTTGGCCATATCATTACTGACCGGAATAATTGACTAGCATTTTGGGCCAATTTGGTTGAGGCTATTACTTAAATTCAGCGGCCAGATCCAAGAAATTGGAATATATCAATGTGGCTCTTTGAGTTTAATCCTTTTCAATTTTATCATATGTGTGGAGCATTTGTTCCAGTTTTTCAGAGTCATTGAACCAC
>CAZFJT010000277.1:0-2240 GCA_964519135.1 uncultured Syntrophales bacterium
AAAACTATGCGTGGCCTGCGCATATAACCAATCTATATGATCCGCCTTGGGGCTTTTGGTACTATTAGAATGTGAAACAGGATGAGATTGAGTAGTTAAATACTGCGGGCGTGAAAAATATTATTACGCCCGCGTCGGTTTTCCATGGGGCTGTGTGATGATCTACTTGCCCTTCAATAGTCCCTTATCGTAAAAGTACTGAAAAACTATACGAGGAGGCAGCCCTGTTATTTCACTAACCTGAAATACGGTAACCGATTTTCTGGCCATCTTTAATTCGTTTATCACTCTTGTTATTCTGCCATAGACTTCGTTGTTTTCATTAATCGACATCTCATTAACCCCTTGATTCAGCTTATAGTAGTTCTCATAATTAAACGCGAAATGGCTAACAAATATATCCTAACAATTAACAGCTCTTTGGGCCCTCCCATCGAGTTTCCGACATGGTCGGCGGGAATGAAATTCAATTTCATTCCGTGTTGTATTTCGCCTATCACTATATATCAATTCTTTGAAGCTGACTTAACATATTGGGCGGCTGTGGCAAGGGCCTCCTCAAGGTTCTCCGGGTCAGAGCCTCCAGCCTGGGCCATATCCGGCCTGCCCCCACCTGATCCGCCCACTTTTTCCGCTGCGGCTTTGATAAGATCACCTGCCTTGAACTTTTTGGTAAGGTCTTTTGTGACAATTGCAAGCAAAAAGGCCTTTCCTTTGTCTTTCGCGCCAAGGAGCGCCACTCCTGAGGCCAGCTTGTCCCTGACCATATCGCCGTACTGCCTTAGATCCTTGGGGTTATTGATGTGCTGAACTTCTTTTGAGAGGACCTTTATCCCATCAATTTCCAAGGCGCCATCCAGAACATCAGAGGCGCCGCCTCCTCCGGCCAAATTTGCTTTTAACTTCTCGATCTCCCTTTCCAATTCCTTTTTCTCATCTAGCAACTTGTCCAGTTTGACGGTCAATTCACCTCTTGTTCCCCTTAAAACGGCGCCAATATCGTTGATTTCCCTTTCCAGGTCATTGACATAGCTCAAAGCTCCCGCGCCTGTTAAGGCTTCAATCCTTCTGACACCTGAAGCTATTCCGCCTTCGGAAACTATCTTGAAAAAACCGATATCACCCGTCCTTGTGGTATGGGTTCCACCACATAATTCCTTGCTGAAATCGCCCATTTCCACCATTCTTACAGTATCGCCATATTTCTCGTCGAACAGGGCTATTGCGCCTTCTTTAACCGCTTCGTCCATGGATAGGATCTTCACTTGAACCCTTTGGTTCGAGCGCACTTTGTCATTGACCAGCTTCTCTATCCTTGCAAGCTCCTCATCAGAGATCGTTGAGAAATGCGTGAAATCGAATCTCAATCTATTTGGTTCCACTAAAGATCCCCTTTGCTTCACATGGTCTCCCAGGGTTTCCCTTAAGGCCCAGTGCAATATGTGTGTGGCCGAATGGTTCGCCATGGTGGCAAGTCTTAGGCTGGGGTCCACTTTTAGCTCAACCTTGTCGCCGATATTGAGCTTGCCCTTTTCCAGTCTAGCTTTGTGAGATATGAGATCAGGAAACGGTTTTGTGGCGGTTATTACAGATAGTTCCGTTCCATTGGACCTTATGGTTCCAACATCTCCCACCTGTCCGCCGGATTCTCCATAAAAGGGAGTCCGATCGGT
The DNA here is from genome assembly GCA_964519135.1 of uncultured Syntrophales bacterium. GTDB lineage: Bacteria > Desulfobacterota > Desulfomonilia > Desulfomonilales > Desulfomonilaceae > CAZFJT01. The sequence goes on from CAZFJT010000277.1 coordinate 1,674, forward strand.
TACTATTTCCACTTCATCCCCTTTGGCGGCAGACTTGATCAATGCGCCATCCTTTATGATCGCAGCCACAGAACCCATATCTTGCAAGGCCTCGTAACCTGTGAACTCGGTTCTGGTCTGTTTTTCCAACAGCTCCTTAAAAGCCCCTGATGACTTGCCCTTGGCGTCGTCCCTTGCCTTGCGAGCCATTTCCTTCTGTTTTGCCATCAACTGGTCGAATCCCGGCTGGTCTATTGTCAAATCGTTTTCCCTTGCCAGGTCATCGGTGAGATCCGGGGGAAAACCAAATGTGTCATAGAGCCTGAACACCACCTCTCCGGGCAATATCCTGTTCTTTTTGCGCTTTTTCTTTATCTTTCCAGCCTCTTCCTCAAACAGGGCCAATCCCCTTGCCAATGTCTCCAGGAATCTTTCCTCCTCTGTCCTGATAACCTTGGCGATGAAGTCGCGATTATTGGTAAGCTCCGGATAAGCCTCTCCCATTAAATGGACCACAGAGCCCGCTGTATCATGGAGAAAAGGCTCATTAAGACCTATGAATTTGCCGTACCTCAAAGCCCTTCTCAA
>CAZFJT010000277.1:2250-5123 GCA_964519135.1 uncultured Syntrophales bacterium
AGATACGCCTTAGCACGTAGCCCCAGCCTTCATTACTTGGCAGGATTCCGTCGGATATGAGAAACGCGGCTGCCCTGCTATGATCGGCTATAACCCGTATGGCTATGGAATCCAGATCCTTTGATTGACAAATCTTGCCTGAAAGCTCCTCAACTCTTGTTATTATGGGTTGGAACAGGTCTGTCTCCCAATTGCTGGGTTTCCCTTGAACAACCGCGGCGATTCTCTCCAAGCCGAGTCCGGTGTCGATGGAGGGCCTGGGCAGGGGAGTCATTTCACCGCTTTCCGACCTTTCGAACTGCATGAATACCAAGTTCCACAATTCCAGATAACGATCACAATCGCATCCAGGCGCGCAGTCCGGGTTTCCACAACCAAAGTCAGGACCCTGGTCTATGTGAATCTCAGAACATGGACCGCATGGACCGGTGTCTCCCATGCTCCAAAAGTTATCCTTTTCTCCCAGCCTGGAAATTTTATCTGATCCTAATCCTGTGACTTTTCGCCAGATCTCGTAGGCTTCATCGTCATCAGTGTAAATGGTTATGTACAGGTCTTTTTTGGGCAGGCCGATAACTTTTGTCAGGAATTCCCATCCAAAAGGAATAGCGTCCAATTTGAAATAGTCTCCAAATGAGAAATTTCCCATCATTTCAAAGAATGTGTGGTGTCTGGGAGTATGTCCCACATTCTCCAGGTCATTGTGCTTGCCTCCGGCCCGCACGCACTTCTGGGAGGTCACCGCCCTGCTGTATGGCCTCTGTTCCAGTCCTGTGAAAACATTCTTGAACTGAACCATCCCCGCGTTGGTGAATAAAAGAGTGTCATCACCAACAGGGATTAATGATGAGCTGGAGACTCTGGTGTGATCATGGTCTTCAAAATATTTTAGAAACTTCTCACGCAATTGGGCGCCTGTCATTTTTCCTCCGAAATGGACGTCCTTGGCCTGTGAATTCCGGATAAAGGGTCAGCAATAAGGTCTTACAATGTAAATGGTTAACGCGGCCAGGCCAGGTAGAGTCATGAATCACACAATTTACCATATTATGCTAATACTTGGCAACTTATTGGACGGTTGAGAACTGAGTGAAAATTATGCTATCTCAAATCATATGCGGCTTGAGGGAAGCTTGAAATCAGAATAGGCAAAGGGCTTAAAAAATGCAAATAACAATAAAAATGGACAACGCGCCTTTGTTGATCTCAAGTGTTAGTATTGATCTATATGACTCAGGGCAAGTTTACCAGTTGTCAATATTCTAAAAAAATAAAAAATGTCTCGATGTTTCTTACCATCACATTAGAAGGTGAAGGAGAAAATATTCCAGGAATCTTTCATTTTCTTTTTTCTTGTGTTGCTCTCCAGCCATAGCCACCCCCAAAGCCGCCCGCTATCAATATAAGCATCCGGATAATTTCCGTTAGAAGGGCTTTGTCAGACTCGCCAAAAGTCCAAAATAGGAAAACCAGGAAAGCTATTATTCCAAAAAAATAGATTAAGTTTCTGTTCCCTTCAGATTGAGCGAGCTTGTAGTCGTTCATATCGTCATCGTGCATGTAATCAAGAAACTTGTCCACATGCTCTGATTTAAATTTCTCAAAAATAGGATGAATTAAAGGACCTGATCGCATCATGGACATGAATGTTCTGCGCATGGCTGGAGGCGCTGAATCTACAGCACGCCTCAGACCTGCATCGAGATCATCTGTTTCATCTGTATCAATAAGGTCGCCATTGGCCTCACTTGGCTCCGGCTCCTTTTCGGAATTTTGCCTGCCCTTTTCCGGATCGTCTTTTGTCAAACTTAGGCTCCCTGATTTTCATACTTACAATTGACCCAATAATTTCTCATTCCAATCGGCTATCTTGCTATCAAATTTGTTCTCCATAAGACAAGCCATGTGATTGCTCAATAATAAACTAACTAAATATTGATAATCTTCGTCAGAAAGTTCATTTTCCACATGAGCGCGATTCAATCGGGATAGGTTCAATTTCAAATCATCCCGGCATAATCGTCTGAAAAATTTGTCATTTACAGAATAATTATAATCTGCGCTAAGACTTTTCATAGACCTAACCCTCACTGGGCTCGATTTGCCAAAGACGAGCTTGGCAGTGGTTTTCAAGATATTGCTCTATAAAGTATGACAACTCATAATAACATACGGACCATATGGGTATCCAGTTATCACTAAAAAAACTTAAATAAGAACATGGCGCCAAGAATTCTCATAGTCAAGACTAAATGGATTCTTATGCTCAAAGCACGGGCCCAAAATACTATATTGATACACTGTACGAACCGTATGAATGGCCGCGCGCGACGGCCCTCCCCCCTGAAACTCCCCCTATTAACTTCACCGCCAGGCTTATTCAGCCAAATTATCTATTCATGTGTGATCAAATATTCTACTGAGTTAGCTTGCCCCCTATGTATGTGTCAGAAGGCCACGGTGTAACTCTTCCCCGTAGTTCCCTCCATCGAGCAAAGTCTTCTTTAAACTTTTCCTGGGATTCCAATACTGTTTTTACCTCTGGATTGTTTTCCTTTAATTTCTTAAGGAAATCACTTGAAGTCTTGGCAAATTCGATGATTGTCGCGTCATCCATAAGGATAAATTCCGATCTCTTTCCAATTTCCTTGACAGCCTCCACATTCAGGCTCTCCGCCCAGGCGTGGGTCCATAACTGAGTTTCTTTTGCGCATATTTCAACAATCGCTTTAAGATAGTCAGGTAACTCCTCCCACCTCTGTTTGTTTATAAAGAGATCAAGTTGAAATGAAGGTTGATGTACACCTGGTTGGATAATATACTTTGTGATGTCATGAAAACCCAAAGGATAGTTTACTGCCGGAGTGCTGAAT
>CAZFJT010000278.1:0-5122 GCA_964519135.1 uncultured Syntrophales bacterium
ACCTTAGGTTGCGCCATCAAAGCCCTGCCTATTGCCAGCATTTGTTGTTCCCCTCCGCTGAGGAATCCACCAATCCTTTTTTCAATGCGCTTTAAAGCAGGGAATATTTTGAACACATAATCCAGGGTTTCGGAGGCCTGGGCTGATGTGGCAAGATAGCCCCCTATCCTGAGATTCTCCAGCACAGTGCTCTCAGGAAATATGCGTCTTCTTTCAGGGCAGAGTATAACTCCTGCTGAAGCCCGTTTGGAGGGCTTGTCCTTGATAATGTCTCTTCCGTTATAGAGGATTTTGCCTCTCAGGGTAATACGCTCCCCTCCGGCCATGTCCTCCTTTTTCTGTATGTCCAGCATGATCCCTGACAGTGTGTACATAAGGGTTGATTTTCCCGCGCTATTCGCGCCGAACACCCCTATTATTTTGTTTTCCTCACAGGTTATACTCACATTGTTCAGCGCGAGCATATTTTCATAGAAGACCATAAGGCCTTGGGCCTCAAACATAGCTTATGACCTCCTCCTCAGATCCGAAGTAGGCCTCTTTAACCTCTTTGAGCTCCATTACCTCCTCTGAGTGGCCCTCGGCGATCTTTAGACCGAAGTTCAATACCATGACCCTGTTGGCCAACCTGAAAAGTTCCCTGAGCCTGTGCTCCACCATTATTAGGGTTATGCCTTCCATGTGAAGTTTTTCCATAAGCGGGGCCATGCTCGCCATTTCACTCATGCTAAGACCTGAGAAGACCTCATCGCAGATAATCACCTCAGGCCGCAAGGCCAAACATCGGGCCAATTCCAACCTTTTCAGATAGCCGGTTGGAAGAGAGGAAGCCGTCTTGTAAGGCACGTACGAGTCCCTCTCAAAACCGATCTCCTCGAGAATATCCACAGCAACCGTATCCCTGCTGCCCATCTTGCCGCCACCCCTCCATCCGCCTGTTCTTCGCGCTCTTCCGGAAATAAGAGGCACAATTAGGTTCTTGTACGCAGGCAGGCTATAATACGGTCTCATTACCTGGAATGTCCTGGTGAGTCCCATGTCCGCAATCTTGTGAGGGGCTTTTCTTGTGATGTCTTTGTCTTTAAATATCACCTTACCTTTATCAGGCGGCACGAACCCGGTTATAGCATTAACAAGGGTGGTCTTCCCTGAACCATTGGGGCCGATTATACCCAGAACATCTCCTGGATATACCTTCATATCAACACCCGATAACGCCAGAACTCCACCAAAAGCCTTTGTGAGATTTACTGTTTCCAATATGGGACTATCGGCCATTTATTGCTCCACCTTATAGGAGTTTTATAATTGGAAATTCATCAATAATTGATATTAGGTTCCTATATGTCGACCCATCTTTCGAATTGCTGATATTTTCTTGTAGCGTAGATCATAAGGCCCTCGCTCTTGAACACTATGAATCCTGTCAATATTATTGCGTACACAGCGATCCGCATGGTTCCGAATTCCCTCAAGGCCTCTGATATCGGGACTAATATTATTGCGCCAATCACAGGTCCTATAAGGGTTCCTCCGCCTCCAACAACAGTCGCTGCAATGGGAATGATGGAAAAATCCAAAGCGAACTGGGACAGGCCGGACCACATATACTTATGGGCAAGGCAGGCGCCTGCAAGACACCCAAGGGCTGAAGCTATAAATACTCCAAGGGCCTTAAAGAAGGTTATATTTATTCCAGAGGCTTTAACGGCCTGGTCATTGTCCTTGACCCCCAAAAAGACCAGTCCAAGATCTGAAATTAGTAGTCTCCGCAAAACGAAAACAAGGATCAGCACGCTGAATATGAATATATACATTTCAGTCCATCTGGAAGAAAAACCATCCACCCCGATGATACCGTCCGTTCCGCCGAATATGTCCAGGGCCTCGATGAGCCTTGCGGCAAGCAAAGGATACATAAGGCTAACTATGGCAAAGTAAACACCACGCAATGGCAGGCAGGGAAGTAGTAGTATCGTGCAGAGGCAAGCGCCGAGGACTGTGGCCAAAGGGATCGTAAAAACAGGGGAAAGACCAAAATTGGTATTTAAAAGGCCCGCAGCGTAAGCGCCGATTCCAACAAAAAAGCCTCCCCCAAGGGAAACCAGGCCCACTTTATTGGCCAAAAAATCAAAACTGATCGCTAGTAGGCAATAAATTCCTATTATGGATATGACGCTTTGCCAGTAAGGATAGTTTATAAGCAGAACCGGCGCCAGGAGCAATAGGGCTATGAAAAGGACTCTCGGCCCTAATAAATAACAAATCTCAGCCCATCCGGATATTGCGTACACACCGTCTGTACGGACCTTTATCCCCCTGTCCAACCTTTCCTTGCGTCTATTAAGATCATTAGAGGCCATATTAGACCCTTTCCTCCAATTCCTTTTGCCTTCCGAATATTCCGCTGGGTTTGATTATCAAAGTAATGATTATGGCCATAAGGGCCACAACAACCTTGAAATGCGCGCCCATATAAACTTCTGTTAGTATTTGAGCAAATCCGATAATAAACGCGGCCAGTATTGCGCCGTTCCAGCTTCCCAAACCTCCGACTATACATACCGCCACAGCCATTATCAGAACAGTATTACCCTCTTCAACGACTATACTTCCCAGGGGCACTAGAATCAGGGCGGCAATTCCCGCCAAAACCCACCCAAGGGCCATTGCCACAACACCCATGCGGTCCGAATCAATTCCCAATGTCAGAGCGGCTCTTTCATCCTGGGCCATGCCCTTTAACGCCAGTCCGACCTTCGTCTTGTTAACAAAGGTCCATAAAGCCCCAACCAGTAAAACTCCCAGCACAACCACCAACAATCTTTGATAATCAATAGTGATTCCGAATACAACCGTGCTTCCTTCAATGAATGGTGGTAGCCTGAAAGTGCCTCCCTTTAATCCGCCCCATCTGAGACCTTCAAGCATGGCCAACCCTATCGCGTATGACGCTATAATCTCCGATATGGACATGCCTCTTATTCGGACAAGAATAAAATGGTACATAGCCGCGCCAATAAGACCGATGATCACTAGGGACAATACAATGGCTAAAAAGTAGTTCAGGCCCAGATTGTAGAGTAGCAACCAGGTAATATAGCCCGCGATTACGTACAGCGCGCCATGGGCGAAGTTTGGCAGGCGGCTCACACCGTAAACCAATGTGAATCCAAGGGCCATAAGGGCCAAAGTTACACTGTTGATCACACCGTAGAGAATTATTTCCATAAAATGATAACCAAATTAAGGATTGGAGGGCCAGAGGCCGTTTTTATTTGGCTCTCCGGCTCTCTTAACATGATATGGGCGCATTTAATACTATTCTTTTTTGGCCTTATCCATCCAAGGCGGTAGTTTTATCTCGCCTGTGGCGATCTTTGGCGGGAATACCACTACCCTTTTGCCGGCCTGCCACTGGAATATTGTTCCAACAGCTCCTTCTTTGGGGTCCAGGCTCGCTATGATCTGGTTAGATTCAGGATCAAAGCGCACTCTACCATAAACCCCTTCCATATCCGTCTTTTTTAGCGCATCTACGACCTTGTCCGGATCAATGGTTCCAGCTCTCTCTATAGCGTCTTTGAGAGTATAAACAGCCATATAACTGGATGAAGCCCCATAACCCTCAGGTTCAAGTCCATATTTTTCCTTGTATGCGTTAACGAATTTCATTGTCCAATCTGTGGCCTTGCTCGGCGCGTTGCCCGCGTTTACCACATTGGCCAGGCAATACTCACCTTTGCCGCCTGTGGCCTTCCAGAATCCCGGTTGCTCCGCGGCTGCTATGATGGTCCCAAAGGGGAGAGCCGGAACTTTATTATCGTACCATTGTTTAAGAAGGATCGCTGTCTGTGGCATATCCATCCATATGATTATGACCTGAGCGTTCTGCTTTTTTGCTTCCAATAGGCCCATTGAAAAGTCAGTGGCGCCTGTGGGATAAACAACCGGATCACCTATGACTTCCCATCCTTTTTTAGACATGACTTTCTTTAGGATGCCTCCGCCCGTCCTCGCGTGGGCCACATCCTGAACCATAATGAAAAGTCTATTTAGATTGAATTTTTTACCGATTTCTTCCAGGCATGGCACCAGCTCGCCGATAACCATCCACTTGGCTTCTCCGGAAATGCGGAAACAGTATTTGAATTTCTCAGGATTCTTTTTTACCAGAGCGTGGTATTTGGGAGTGAGCGACCCTGTGGTGAGAATGGAGATCATTTTATTCTTTGCAAGCAAGGGCATGGCCGCAAGAGCCGCTTCAGACCTCACCGGCCCTCCAATCATAAAGTCGACCTTCTTTTCCAGGATAAGTTTATCCATGGCAAGCAGGGCCTCACTCACCGGCACTCCAGGCTCAAGGTCACGGGTGTCTATAACTTCCACTGCAAACGGGCGTTTCTTATCTCCTACTTTTACACCACCTGCCTTATTGATCTCATCTATGGCCAGCTTTATACCCTTTTCCGCGGTCCAGCCATACAAAAAGGCTGTGGAAAGAGGCGCTCCTATAAGGATTGGGTCTTCGGCCATTGAGACTGTGGATATGGAGAATAAAAAGGTTAACGCCAAAACCAGTACGAAAAGCATCCTAGCTTTACTTCGCATTTGTTTACTCCTTTAAATGCGGTTGCCTTAAACAAACACTGCGCTTTCGAGTACTTCGCGGCCTGAACATACTTCCGCATGTCCGCTCAATCCTCCCGCGCGGTGCGCAAAATGGCCCTATTCTTTGAAAGCAAATGACCGGACGAATCTGGAGATTATATACATCTATTAGCAAAAATTGTTAGCTATGACTTATTATTGTTGCGGATCGGGACTGATTGGAAAATTTATTTTGTCCCGCATCATTTAATGAAATTAACCGCTCTCACGCTGAATTTCCGCGTCGGGAAATAACACCTTTCCGATTCTCAGCCCTAATCACGATTATTCATGATTACGTCATTCATGAGCTGTTTTGTCAAGGTCTATTTTTCCCGAATAAACTCAAGGTGAGGGCATTTCCCTGGTTTTAGTGGAAAATGTCTCCCATTGGAGAATCACTGATATCTGTCGCCCATGATGCTGGATGCTTTTAGAACATATCCAATACATCTAAAATATCCATCCCCAG
>CAZFJT010000279.1:0-5122 GCA_964519135.1 uncultured Syntrophales bacterium
ACGTTGTATGGGTCCAGAACATAACCACTGAACTGCCTCAAAATCGTCAACCGGTTGGTGTGCCATTAGGCGCGCAGGATGGTTTCTTTGGCACAGAAGACTTTTCATCTGCCGTTGTCATGCTCGGCTACACAACTGATCCAACCCAAATGGCCGGATATGAAATAGCCGGTGGTCAATTCTCACTGAGTTATTTAATGTTGGAAGGAACAGCCAGGCGCAATGACACATTTATAACCTGGGCCACAAGCGCCAATGACGCTGCAAATCTTGTGGAACACAAGGTCCACGCGGCCTGTTTGAAATTGACTCAAAAATAGAACGATTTGTGTTTAGAGAAATAAGGTTCGGCGTCCATAACGCGGAGCCTTTTTTTATGTGATTCTTGCAAAAGCCGTACAGAACAAGTATACACCTCTCGCGCCCCTGATCTTTGGGGCCTTGAATATAAACCAAACTCGCTTCAGGAGATGGAATGCGTAATAAATTGTCTATCTTAACTTCTTGGGGTTTGATCTTACATCTGGCCGCTTTTTCAATTAGCGCCCAAACACCGGACTTCTTAGGGAAATTCCGGGCTGGCCTGGACGCGGAAGACTCAGGTAAATACGAAAAAGCCTACTCTAATTTTGTTGAGGCCACAAGCCTTGAACCAGGTTCAGCAAGGGCCTGGGCAAAAAGGGGGGAGATCCGTCTTCGCATGGACAACGCAAAAGACGCGATCCCAAACCTATTGAAGGCTGTGGAACTGGACCCAGCCTACGCTTCAGCATATGTCAAATTGGGGTTCGCGTATAACGCCATAGGTGAGTTCGACAAAGCAATACAAAGCCTCAACGCTGCTGTCACCCTTGATCCCAATTCCCCTGAGGCCCTAAATACAAGAGGATTCGCTTATAATGGAAAAGGAGACTTCGAGAACGCCATCAAGGATTTTGACAAGGCCATCAGACTGAATCCTAAAGATCCCAGATATCATAACAACAGGGGGTTTGCCTGGAATGGCCTAAATGAATACGACAATGCCATAAGGGATTTTGATAACGCGATAAAACTTTCCCCAAAGAATCCAATGTATCACAATAATCGTGGAGTGGCTTTTCTTAGCAAGGGGATGTACGACTCCGCAATAAAAGATTTTGATAGCGCCATAACCTTTAACTCAAAATTACTGTCAGCTTACCATAATCGCGGTCTCGCGTTCCTTGGCAAACAGAGATTTGAAAAAGCGGTTGAAGAATTTAGCAAGGCAATTGAAATGACACCTGATTCACCTGTTTTTTTCAAAGACCGCGCGTACGCGTACCTGAATATGGGCGATTATGCAATGGCTCTGAAAGATTACCAGAAATCCCTGGAATTGGATGGGAAATTTGCTCCTGCAATTGCCGGAATGGCCCTACTCTATGGGTCCGCTAAAGATAAGTCCTATCATATGCCCAAAAAGGCTTTGCAACTTACGAAAAAGGCTATTAACCAAAGTGATGGCAAAAGTGGTGAAGTCATGTACCTGGCTGCAAAGACCTTGATCGGGCTAAACAGGATGGATGACGCCCTGATTGCGGCCCAAAAAGCCCTTGAAATTGAGCCTGGAAACACTGAATACAGGCATCTTCTAAAATCTCTCGGAGCAAAGCCGGCTCAAGCTGGTCGCAAAAGCGGAGAATCAGGTGGCAGGCTCTGGTAAATGAGTCAATCCGGGAAACAGCGGATTTTCCTTTTTCCATATTGGTCAGATAATTTTATTGTTTTGTAATTTGAATAGCATGAATGGATTTAAGCGGATACAATAATATTATGACGAACATTAACAAAAATAAACCCGATCTCCAGTTGATGGACCATGTGCGTAGCATACTAAAAATAGAAGGAAAGATATCCGATCAGGAAATCCAAGAACAAATTGTAGGGCTCGTAACCGAAGTCATGAAAATCGCGCCTGAAGAGGTGTCAAGGGAGCTTCTTGAAAGGGAGCGTAGTCTTACCATCCATGTAACACAAGATTCTGGCCTTCCGATGCCCATGAAAACGACGTGTAAAAGAGACAAGGGCGTCAACCGATACACTATCGCCATGCAACTACATCATGTTGACCTATCAAGAAACGTTTTTGTAGGGGCCTTTCTTAGGGAAATAGCCCATGTGGTTCTGGAAATACCCCCTGAGCAAGAGTGGCCCACAGATAGGAGGATTAGGGCCGAGATGAAGAAAGACTTAGAGTTAAAGGCGGATTCACAGGTCTGGAGCTGGGGCCTGAGACACTATGACATCGCGTACATTTGGGCCACTTTCCCGAATCATATTGCCGAGCAATTAATATCAGACATTGAGAATTACCGGCAATCCATGGATTAGCGCCAACTCCTGTGAATCCATTAACTGATCTCCAGGCCTCATATCCTAAAGGGCAAGCCAATGCGCACTGAAATCCAGCAGTTTAGCAACCCGTCGGATTTGGCTGAACGAGCCGCGCGGCTCATTTCAGATGGTATCCAAGAGTCAGTGACTAAAAAAGGATTCTGCAATTTGGCCCTAGCCGGAGGAACGACCCCAAGACTCCTTTATGAACGCCTGGCTTCCATTGACTATAAAAACCGGATCCCTTGGCCGGATGTTTACTTGTTCTGGGGAGATGAAAGGTTTTCACCCCAAGACTCAAGTCAAAGTAATTTTGATTTGGCGTGGAAAACTCTGATATCCAAAATAAAAATACCCAGAAGCAATGTAATGCCCCCAAATATGGACTTGAAATCTCCCCAACAATGCGCGATGGCGTACCAGGAAACCATATTGAGGCATTTTGAGGGCCTAGGATCTTCATTTCATATGGATGTGGCAGACAATGGGACAGATTTAAAGATTCCACAATTTGACATAATCCTATTGGGAATGGGAGCTGACGGTCACACAGCGTCACTATTTCCGGACCATCGGGCCTTACAGGAAAAAGAGCGTTTAGTGGTCTGGATAGATGAACATATTGGAACTCCTATGACCCCAAGGATCACCTTTACACTGCCACTGATAAATGGGGCGTCGGACGTCTATTTTCTCGTATCCGGGGACGGTAAAGGACAAACATTAAAACGGATCCTTTCAGAACCGGACGATTCCCGAAATGTCTTTCCATCTGCTATGGTAAAACCCCAATCACGTCTGTATTGGTTGCACGATATACAACTTACTTAAGATTTTCACCGTCCATACGCTGATTTATTGTCATTGAGCCATTTGAATTATTTAAACTGATCAATGCAAGTATTGGCTGTTTACATGACATATATGTCTAGGTTCCGGGGCGGATACTTGATTATTGTTGCCTTGTTCCAGCGTTTTACAGAACTCTTCAGCCATTTCAGCCATCGCGGCCAGGAACGCGGCCATGGGATACCATTCCTCTGGGGCCACATTGTCAAGACCGTGCTTTTCAAGTATCCGTGCGCCCATTTCTTCGGCCCCCAAAGGAAAGGCGCCAGCCAAAGCCGCGATCCACTCACCGCTGACCAGGCCTATGCCTCGAGAAATGTTATCTGTTTTCATTAGATAACCCCTCATATAGCAATTCAGGAAGGGAGGCGGCCCGGTTGTATTTTAATACTCCGGACCATCCTCAGTTTGGCGCCATTTGGCAATATCAAGTCGTGTCGATTGTCCTCAAAGGTCTTGCAACAACGGCGCCGTTGGCAGCGACTTGGAGCTCCGCCATTTTGTTCAGTTATAATGAAAACTTAAGAATGGTCTTAATTTCTATGAAACATAGTGTAATATAGTAGCTCGGAAAGGGGAGCGGATATCACTCATTTAAAGGATCCCCGCGAGTTGATTTCACTCTTAACGATTATTGAGGTAAAAGGAGAGGCTCTAATAATAGATTTTTAGCAACATCTCAAATATAAGTGAATTTAAATCGTTCATTTTTCTATATCTTTAAAATTTGCGCCCCTCAGCCGAGCGCCTGTTTTCTCCAGCTCCTTTCCGAAATCACGTATGAGTTTCTGTATAAGGTTCTGATATTCTCCCCTATAGAATAAAAACAAACCGGCCATATGTGAACTCTGCCCTTCGCGCTTGTTCGGTTTTAGGCCGAGTTTTGCTGCAATCGGCTCCAGGTCGTATATGATCTGTTCAACTGACGCGTACCTGGCGTCAGGTATTCTCCTGGATGATTTTATCAATATATTCACGATCTCTTCAGACAATTCCGGGGCAAGGATCCTTGGGTCCTTGACATCCTGTTCCAGGTGCCAAGCGAGCGCATCGTTGGTCGCCTCCTCCGGGCAAGCCCGCTGTCCGGTAAACAGCTCGAACCCCAACATACCAAGGGAGTATATATCCGTCCTTTCGGTAACAGGCCTTCGCCTGATTTGTTCAGGCGCCAGGTAATATGCGGTTCCTTTGACCAATTCCTCCCTGGTTCCTGGAGCGCACGCTAAACCAAAATCAACTATTTTTACTGTGCTGTCATCGCGAATTAGAATGTTACCAGGTTTAATGTCCCTGTGTATGATGCCATGCTCATGCGCGTGCGCGATTCCAGCGCAAATTTGGAGAAATATGTCCACTTTCTCCTTTAGGGTCAACTTGACCTGGTTGTCCAATAAAAAATGAAGGTTATCTCCTTCAACGTATTCCATGATAAAAAAGAAGGTCTTATACAGCTCCTCCACATCATAGACCTTCAATACATTTTCATGGTTCAGTAGGGCCACAGTAACAGCCTCATTACGTAGTTGCTCCATCACCTCGGGATCCATGGTAATTTGATGCTTGATCATCTTTATGGCCACAGGGAGGTTGAGCTGGCTGTGCTTACCTTTGTAAACAATGCTGAACCCCCCAACCCCCACCGGATTCTCGATGAGATATTTGCCTATCATCCGATCAGAGGTAAGCAGGGCTGTGGAAAGCCTCTCTGAAACTATTTTTGTCAGATAGTCCCTGAATTTTGAGCTACTTCCACATATCCGCTCGAAATCAAGAATACTAATCCTGCCAACTTCCAAATCCGTCTCAGCGTCAACATTCGCGTTCCGTCTCTCGCCAGTGAGATAGGCCATTTCACCAACAATATTGCCCGGTCCCAAAGCGCCCATGATGTGTGTAAGCCCGTTTACCTCCATGC
>CAZFJT010000280.1:0-5114 GCA_964519135.1 uncultured Syntrophales bacterium
GGACATGGAAAGAATGAATCCACATGTTTATGAAGGAATTTATGGAAGTTTTCTCAGGAGTTTCATGTCAACGAATAAATCCAATTGGTGCAGAACAGTATCGGATTTTATAAAGTCCAACAATGGACAATTGACTGACGTAGCCGATGAAATGGGCTTGGTAATGTGGGATCAGTTCGTGAGAAAAATTTCTTGTTAAAGAAAAAGGCGGCCCCATTAACAATCTAATATGGGACCGCCGATATCTATTATATAAAAGCTATATAAGTCTCTGACATTATGACATATATGTCATACAAGTCTGATCATTGAGGGTTTAGGCGGGCGCCTCAGCCCCTTCTTCCGACTTATCTTCATCCTTTACTGGTGGAACAAAGTTTGGCTTAGTGGGAATTGTCATATTCCTACCAACTGATTTGCCCCAGGCTATAGCCACAGTCCTGTATCCAAGATGGGCAAATTTGGAAAAGGGCAAATAGAGGAAAAGGGCCAGAATGAACATCAGGTGGATCGTGTACAGAATGTACGCGCCAGAGGCTGAGCCTCCCCATCTTACCAACTCAGTCACTAAGCCTGTCAAGCCCGTTCCAAAAATAACGAACAGAAAAAACCAGTCGAAATATGAGCTGTTACCAGCCTCTTCCGGATTAGTGAAGCGCCTTATGATCATTATGGTTAGGCCTATTATAAACGCAGCCGCGGCAGCGTTGCCAAGTATCTTTAGAGGAACCCACAATGGGCCGTACCTTGAAGGTGGATCCAATCCAAGAATGTCTATCATGGCCGCGACAATGGCTGTTGTTATAAAAAGGCCGATCATGCCGTAAAAGGCCAATAAATGGGCCGGATACCTTATATTGTTCGCCTCACAGTCCTTAAAGGTGGAATGGGGCAAGATCTCACCAATAGCCTCTATTAAACTTGGCCAAAAGCCCTTTCTCTCGCCTGACGCCTCTATGGGGTTATTCTTCTCCAGTTGGTTCCAATAGCTCTTTAAGCTGATGATCAATGAAACCACGCCAAAAAGGAGCGCCAAAGTGAACACCACCTGAATGTACAGGTAGCTGATATAATGCTCATAATTCACAGGACCTTCTGGGAAGTTAAACCCGTGATTTGCAAACACCATCAAAAGGACTATTACCACAGGTAAACCCAAAGTGAGCACGAACAGGCCAGGATCTCCCACAAGCTTGCCCAAAAAGGACGGCCAGGAGTTCTCCTGGATATTCATCTTTCTAACCGCCTTAAGAACGTCCCCTGGATATGCGCCCCTGGGACATTGGGTGGAGCAATCATTGCATTGATGGCATAACCACACATCCGGGTCATTTAGCAGTTTGTCCTTGAGTCCCCATTGGGCCCATATCATTTCTTTCCTTGGATAAGGTTGATTATCCGGAGAGATCCTGCACGCCACAGAGCATGTGGCGCACTGGTAGCACTTCTTTAAATCAGTTGCTCCGGCGTTGATAAGGTCTTTAGTGAACTGCAGATCAGGTTCGGCGATGAACTCGTTTGCCATAGATGAACCTCCTTAAAAGCCTTTGTACGGGTTAGGATCGAACTCTGAGAGCGTCTCCATAAAATTGTTGATCAATTCAGGGACCTGATTGAACTCATCAATGGCCAACTGGTGAACCTCGATCCTTTCAGGCTCAAGGACTAGCCTTTGAAGAGTTTCGGAGATTTTGCTCATTCTGATATCAGCCAGTTCGCTTCCCTTGACAAAGTGGCATTGATAATCATCCCCGTACTTACAACCTATGAGCATGACGCCGTCGAACCCCTTTGAAAGAGAGTCGGCAATCCAGATCAGGTTGATGTTCCCAAGGCAGCGCAGAGGTATGATCCTCACGTACGGGCTGTATTGAATACGGTTCATGCCCGCCATATCCAGCGCGGGGAAGGCGTCGTTTTCGCACATGAAAACTATCACCCTCGGTTTTTCCTCATATTCATCCGGCACATGGACGGACTTGATCATATTTCCAATCATACCCACAGAATGATCCCTGAATGAGATAATGCGTTCAGGACATGATCCCATACATATTGCGCAACGCCGGCATCTCGTAGGATTGGGTAAAGGAGTCCCATCAGGCTTTTCATCGTACGCGCCAAATGGACATTCGTCCGTACACCTCTTGCACTGTGTGCACCTAGTTATAAAAAGATCCGGATAAGATTCGTCTCCAACCCTTGGGTGAACGGCCTTACCTTTGGAAACCAGCTCAACGCATTGAATCGCCTTTAAGGCCGCGCCTGTGGCGTCCATCTCTGATGAAATGAAGTCCTGAGCGCCCCTTACGCATCCGGCCGTATATACGCCTGTCCTTTGCGTCTCATATGGAAAACATATGAAGTGGGAATCATTCAGACCATAGGGATTCTCCGGAAGGTAAGGCCCCTGGCGGTACTTGAGGTTTACAATGGCCGCGTCCTTTGTGGCCGGAACCATACCTGTGCCTAAAACTATCAGGTCGGCCTTTATTTTTAACTTTTCGCCTAACAGGGTGTCATCAAGTGATATGGTCAGTCCTGAATCTCCGTTGGAGACCTCGTTCACCTTACCTTTGGAAAGGAAAATCCCTGGATCGTCCTGCATGGTCTGGTAAAACTTCTCGTACTGCCCGGGAGTTCTCATATTCTCATAGAATAGATAAGCCTTAGCGTTGGGATTGGATTTTCTAACATAATGGGCCTGTTTCAGGGCCACCAGATTCGTTACATAGGAATTATTAAGGAACGGATGGTTGGTTCCAGGATCAGGGCATTCCAAGAAAGCGACGGATTCTACTTCCTTTCCGTCCGAAGGCCTCTTTATCTTGCCGTTCGCGGCCAACTCTTCCATCTGAACATTGGTGATCACATCAGGATATTTCCCATATCCCAGGCCTTCGAATCTACCGGGATCATCAGGTCGCCAGCCCGCGGCCAGCACAACCGCCCCAATATCCACAAGATCATGTTCAAAGTCAGGGTCAATTACTGGACCTGAACCCCAAGCCGGGATCTCCACAGCGCCTTCTTCTTTCTTTTCAGTGGCCTCGCCCCTGGATCTGGCCAGCTTTTCCTGCTGATCCTTTTTCCAGTCGGCCTGTTTCTTGTGAAGCTCCTCAACCCAAGGACCATTGGGTCTTATGATCGCTTTGAACATACCAGGCGCGCCCGCGATCTCGTACACTTGCGAGGCAGTAAAAATCTTGATCTTGTCATGGCTTGTGACCGCGTCTACTTTGGACTTAATCGTAGGGTCAACTATCTGATCATATGGAGGCTCGCCTGTGAAAACCTTGGGGAACTTATTTGCCCATCCACCAAGCTGATCCTCCTTTTCCACCAGGTAGACCTGGTATCCGGCTTTCGCGGCGTCCAACGCGGCTGTCATGCCGGCCACTCCACCACCTATCACCAAAATGGACTTTGTGGTCTCCTCAATGTAAGGAGCGCGATCATCGTAGTTTTGGGCCTTGGTGATATACATTCTCATGTAGTCTTCGGCCAGCATCTGGGTATCTTCATCATTGGGCGGTTGCACCCAGACAACATGTTCCCTGAGATTGATCCTTTCGGTTATTACACCGTCGAATTTGAATTTGTCCTGAAACACCCTTGATGAAGGACCGGCTATTACTACAGCGGTTAGTCCTTCAGATGCGATATCGCTTTTTATTATTTCAAGCTTGTCCTCGTCGCTCCAGTATGGCTCGGCTTTGCAAACCGCTACTCCGAATTCATCAACGGCTACAGCGGAAAGGGCTTCTATATCAAGCGCGGCGCCAATACCATAACCAGTGTCAATATAGACTCCAATCTTATGTTCCATAGATTACCTCCCCACCGTGTCCTGAAGAGCTTTCAACGCGGCTCCGGTGGCGTCTTGAAGACAAGTTCCCACGTCCATTGGTCTTCTGGTTACACCCGCTGGATGAACGCCATCGCCAGAGGACAGGAAACCGAACTCATCATAGCTGATATCACCAAAGGGAATTTTCTCCACACTGGTGTTCGGTTGCATTCCAGTGGCCAGGACCGCCATGTCGAATGTTTGTTTGATCTTTACTCCAGACAGTATGTCCTCACCCTCGAGAATCACGTCCTTTGTCGCCGGATCTTCAGTGATATTAACTATCTTGCCTTTTGTTAAATGTATTTTTTCATCCTGGCTGACCCTTGTAAAGAATTCCTCGAATCTTCCGTGGGCCCTGAGGTCTATATAGAAGATATTGGCCTCAGCGTCAGGGTTATAGTCCCTTAAATAAGTGGCCTGCTTTAAGGAAGCCAAACAACAAATTGAGGAGCAATAGGGCAAATGATTACGATCCCTGGACCCAGCGCATTGAACAAAGGCCAGACTATTGACCTTTTTCCCATCAGAAGGCCTGAGTATCTCACCTTTTGTGGGACCGCTGTGAGCGGCCAACCTTTCCATCATCACGTTTGTGATCACATTTTCACATTTGCCATAGCCTAGTTTGTCCAACTTATTTGCGTCATATGGTCTCCAACCAGTGGCCCAGACTATTGAATCGGCTTTTATTTCAAATGTCTCAGGTTTGGCGTCCAAATTCACATCTATGCCCTTGGATTTGCAGCTCTCTATAAATGAGCTTATGTCCCCCGCTGATTTCAAGGCCTGGGCGTCAGCCACCAGGCTCATGGGATAGGCCATCTCGTAGGGCAGACGAACGGCCTTAACCTTGTCCATAAGGTAGTTGAATTCATTTGGTATCTCTACCGGGCAGTCTTCGACACACTTGGTTGTCGCTGAATGGTCCTCCACATAGCGGGGATTCTGTTTGATCGTTACGTTGAAATCACCTGCTTTGCCGCTAATATTTTCCACTTCCGCCAAGGTGTATATCGTTATATCCGGATTATTACGGATCCTCTTGTAATTGATCTCCAGGCCGCAAGTGGGAGGACACAGCTTAGGAAAGTACTTGTGCAATTGGGCTACTCTGCCGCCCAGATAAGGCGACCTTTCGACCAATATTGCTTTGCATCCGGCTTCCGCCGCCTCCACCGCAGCCGTAATTCCGCTAATACCGCCTCCTACGACCAGTA
The DNA here is from genome assembly GCA_964519135.1 of uncultured Syntrophales bacterium. Classification (GTDB taxonomy): domain Bacteria; phylum Desulfobacterota; class Desulfomonilia; order Desulfomonilales; family Desulfomonilaceae; genus CAZFJT01. Next base: position 5,071 of record CAZFJT010000280.1, read on the forward strand.
CGGTCTTGTCTCCAGCCATGCTTCCTCCCTGAAAATGGCTTTGA
>CAZFJT010000281.1:0-5088 GCA_964519135.1 uncultured Syntrophales bacterium
GTCCTACCTCGATTATGTCCATTACCTGTCATCCAGAGTAAACATGAGTTGGTTTGTTAACCTGATGGGAAAAGAATTTCAAGCTGATTTTCAAGAAAGTTTTTTATTGGGCGTTAGATTGTGCCCAGGAACGCGAGTCGCAGGTTAATGCCATTGCGCATTCAAACAATAAAATTGAAGTTGGTTTAATCTAGAGTTCCTGATTGTTTGTTCCACTGGCTTCCATCCCTTCGCGCACGTATTTTATGAACGGTATTGTGATCTTTCGCTTCATCCTAAGGGATTCCCGGTCCAGAGTCCTGATAAAGTTCTCCATTTCTTTCATATTTCGAGTGAAATGGCTTACAAGGTACCTGCAAACATCCTGGGACACCCTCACATTTCTATCCCTTATCAATTTATCCACTATTAAGAGGGCGGCTTGGTCGTCAGGGGGCGTGAGCTTGTAAGAAAGCGCGGACTCAAGGCGAGACTTTATATGGGGATTTGAAGGGAATAGGGCGCCTGGGGCTTGGGTCGTGGACATGATCAACGGAACTGAAGCTCTGGTGGTTTTGGTGAGAATCGTCCACAAGGGACTTTCCATGTCGTCTCCAATATGATCCAAATCATCCAAAGCAATACATCCGGCTGATCTTATAAGTTCGTCTTCCCATTGAACAATTTTGTGGAGTCTGGCTTTATAATCCACGTCCGACAAGCGCCCTATAAACGGTGGATCCTCTTCGGTATCAATCCCCCCGGAGGTCAATGAATCGAACGCCGCTCTTAGTAAATGGGTCTTGCCCGTGCCTTGTGGGCCCCAGATAATAATTGGTTGGGCTGGAACCAGCCGGCTGGTGGATACTGATTTGATCGCGTCAACAGCCATACGATTACCGGTGTGGACAACCAGTTCATCCATTGAGCGTTTGGGCTCGAGATCAAAATTTAAAGTTAATTGGTCCATATGGGCTTATATACTACTCCGTAAAAGAATAATTCAACAATGTTTAGCCCAATAAAAGACTTGACAGCTCATAACCGGTTGACTAAAAAGATGTGAGTCGCCGCTATTTTTATTCACCCACCGGGAGAAATATTCCATATAATGAAATGCAATCTCTTAGGGGCTACTTAGTTAAAGACCGGTATGCTTTTCAAGCTCAAAGCGGCTTCGTCAAAAAAATACATTCTAAAATAATCGATGACCCAAGCCAGTTAATCCTAGCCAAAAAAATATCTTAGGAAATCTCATGGATGTTTCCCAACTAAAAGAGAAAAAAGTCAGTGAATTGTTATCAATTGCAAATTCCTTGTCTGTCGAGGGCGCGAGCAGTATGCGCAAGCAAGAGCTCATATTCGCGATATTGCAGGCCCAGCAACAGGACGAAAAAGAGGCGCCCATAAAAGGCGCTGGTGTCCTGGAATGCCTTCCTGACGGATTCGGATTCTTGAGGGCGCCTGATTACAACTATCTGCCGGGACCGGATGATATCTATGTATCACCCAGTCAGATAAGGCGATTCAATCTTCGCACCGGAGACACTGTTAGAGGCTTCATAAGGCCCCCAAAAGATACTGAAAGGTACTTTGCCTTACTGAAGGTGGAATCGGTTAATAATGAAGACCCTGAATTAACTAAAGATAAAGTGCTCTTTGACAATCTCACCCCACTGTATCCCCAGGACAGGCTTCAGTTGGAGATTGGTCCTACCCAGTATTCCATGCGAATAATGGACCTCCTGACTCCAATAGGCAGGGGGCAAAGGGCCCTTATAGTATCTCCCCCAAAAGCCGGCAAGACGGTCTTGCTCCAACAGATAGCGAATAGCATCACCAGGAATCATAAGGATGTTTATCTCATAGTTCTCCTTATAGATGAAAGGCCCGAGGAAGTCACCGACATGCAGAGATCAGTGGACGGAGAGGTGATTTCTTCCACATTTGACGAGCCCGCCCAAAGACATGTGCAGGTGGCCGATATGGTCATTGAAAAAGCGAAAAGGCTCGTTGAGCACAAAAGGGATGTTGTGATCCTTCTGGATAGTATCACACGATTGGCCAGGGCCCACAATTCAGTGGTGCCTCCTAGTGGAAAGATACTTTCAGGTGGTGTTGATTCCAACGCGCTTCATAGGCCGAAACGATTTTTCGGCGCAGCAAGAAACATTGAAGAAGGGGGCAGCCTGACCATAATAGCCACAGCCCTTATTGACACTGGTTCAAAGATGGACGAGGTGATCTACGAGGAATTCAAGGGCACAGGCAATATGGAGATACATCTGGATAGGCGGCTACTGGAAAGAAGAATATTCCCCTGCATAGATATCAACCGTTCCAGCACCAGGAAGGAAGAGCTGCTGGCAAGCGCCCAGGACCTCCAGAGAATATGGCTCCTCAGGAAACTCCTGGCTGATATGAATTCAGTGGACGCTATGGAGTTTCTGCTGGACAAGATCATGCAAACAGATTCCAACAGGGAATTCCTTCAAGTAATGAACAAGTAAATATAGTTTCACAGCGAGAGCCTCTAAAAAACCTAAACCGCGGAAACAAAAGGCCCCTGGCTGTCTATTCTGTGGCGCGGGTTTTTCTTTTCCCAAGAATGATTATCTGGTAACATGTCCCTCTTAGCCTTAATGGAGGATTGAAAAATGAAACAAGGTATACACCCGGATTATAAAGATACGGTCTTCAAATGCGCATGCGGCGCGGAAGTTCATAGCAGGTCAACAGAAGAGGAATACAAAATAGATATCTGTTCATCATGCCATCCTTTTTTCACTGGTAAACAAAAACTGGTGGACAGCGCGGGTAGGGTTGAACGTTTCATGAAAAAATACGGCTCGACCGGTCCGACTACAGGAAGCAAAGGAAAGAAAACAGAGGAAAAAAGATCCAAAAAGAGAAAGTGAATCCCGAGATACTCCATTCAATGGTCGGCGCTATTCACTTTTACGCGAAATTCCTCTGAGATTGCTGATGTTTATTGCAATTCCATGCGATGGTGGTGTGTTTGTGGGATTTACCCCGGATCAGCGTATTCAATGGAAAAGAGCCGTCTTGTTTAAAAGCCCATGATGTTGTAATCAACCAGGGTGGGAATTATAGCCAATGCAAATTATTACTAAAAATTCCGATGGTACGGAAAATGTCAAGGTTGGAGGCCAGGCTGTCATTGAAGGCGTTATGATGAGGGCGCCCAAGACATTTACCGTGGTCGTAAGAAAGCCGGATGGATCACTGGCCATAAGGGCCGACAAGTGGAACTCCCCTATGGACAGATGGCCTTTACTAAAAAAGCCATTCCTGAGAGGGACCATTGTACTCTATGAAGCTCTTTTAAATGGTATCCAAGCCCTCACATATTCAGCCCAGGAAGCATTGGACGAGGAAGAAGAACCTCTGAGCCCTCTCGCTTTGGGCGCAACAATCGCATTTGCATTGGGCGGCGCGATATTGCTTTTTGTTGTAATCCCTCACCTGGCCACTTTGGGTATCGGAAAACTGGCCGGTATGGACATTGGGGTCCGCAATATAGGGTTCCACATAATTGATGGCATACTCAAAGTATCCATTTTTGTGGCGTACGTGGCGCTGATATCCCTTCTGAAAGACATCCGCCGTGTTTTTCAGTACCATGGGGCTGAGCATAAATCGATTCACGCTTATGAATCAGGGGAAGAGTTGACAGTGGAGAACGCCAAGAAACACCCCTGCCTGCACAAAAGGTGTGGAACCGCGTTTCTTCTGCTGGTGCTGACCTTGAGCATCTTTTTGTTTACTGCGGTATTTCCGCTGCTGCCCAAGGAAATCTTCGGAGGAGAAGTAATCACCAATGCTGTATACATCTTCGTGAAAATCCTCTTGATGGCCCCTATTGCAGGTATTTCCTATGAAATGATTCGTCTGGGCGAGCGAGTTGACAACATATTATTAAGAATGTTGCTTGCTCCTGGAATCTGGTTGCAGAAGCTCACAACAAGGGAACCTCAGGACGATCAGATAGAAGTTGCGTTGGAGGCCTTGAAGCAGACTTTGGAAAAGGAGAAATCTTATAAAGAGGGAGTGGTTACCACTCCGTTATGAGGTAGAAAAATGGGGCTTCTTCAGAAGCTTGAAGAGATAAATGAACGTTATGAGAGCCTTTCCAATGAAATGGCAAAGCCTGAAATCGTCACTGATCCGGATCAGTTGGGCAAATTGGCCAAGGAACAGTCGGATCTCAATGACGTCGTAAAGATATATCAAGATCTTACCAAGCTATATGCGGATATAGACGAGTATGAAACTGTGTTAAAAGAGGGCTCTGATCCTGAATTAGCGGAAATGGCCAAAGAGGAATTACCCGCTCTCAAAGCCGAGAAGGACCGTCTGGAAGCTGAAGCCGGCATACTGCTGATTCCTAAGGATCCCAATGACGAGAGAAACTGTCTGCTTGAAATAAGGGCCGGCACAGGTGGGGAAGAGGCGAGTTTGTTTGCCTCTGATCTGTTTCGCGCTTATTTGAGATACGCTGAAATGAAAGGTTGGCGTATTGAAATGATGTCTTCCTCAGAGAGCGCGACAGGTGGTATAAAAGAAGTGATAGCCCTTGTTCACGGCCTTGGGGCCTACTCTTTTCTTAAACACGAGCGAGGCGTCCATAGGGTTCAAAGGGTTCCAACCACAGAGTCCCAGGGAAGGATCCACACATCCGCGGTAACAGTGGCGGTGCTTCCTGAGGCCGATGATGTGGAAGTGGAAGTGGACGCGAAAGACTTGAAGATCGATGTGTACAGGTCTTCGGGTCCTGGCGGCCAAAGCGTTAACACAACTGATTCCGCGGTTCGTATTACTCATCTGCCCACAAACCTGGTGGTAACTTGCCAAGATGAAAAGTCCCAGCACAAGAATAAGGCCAAGGCCAGGAAAATATTAAAGGCCCGTCTCCTGGAAATGATAGAAGAGGAGCGCCAATCCGAGGTTAGCGCTGAACGAAGGAGCCAGGTGGGCAGTGGGGACAGATCCGAAAGGATTCGCACTTATAACTTTCCACAGAACAGAGTCACTGATCACAGGATAGGCCTGACAGTGTACAAGCTACAGGATGTGCTCGAAGGAAAG
>CAZFJT010000282.1:0-5088 GCA_964519135.1 uncultured Syntrophales bacterium
GGCAAGAGAGGATGCACTATATAGACGACGCCTTGGGGATGTGCGCGGGCTTGTCGTCATTTCCTCTGAAACCTCCCTATCATATCCATAATTATCCCAAGTTCATATCAGCGGGCGCGGGCATAGAAATGGATGAAGAGAAGCTGACTAAGGCTGCAAAGCGTTACAGAACCTTGGTTAGGGCAAACAATATAAGAAGAGGCATGAGAAGAAAGGACGAAGTCCCACCAAAGAATCATTGGAAAAAGAGATTCCCTGAGCTGGAACAGGAGCTCATTGAAACGTATTACAAATATAAGGGATGGAATGACCAAGGTATTCCAACAAAGGAATCCCTGTATGATCTGGACCTTGGTTATGTGTACGAGGATTTTGAAAAGCGAGGAATATACTCTGAGAGTGAAGACGCATCTTCAGAAGAGATCCCGGCCAAAGAACAGAAGATGTAGAAAGGATGATAATTGCCATGCCTGAGAAGAAAAAGAAAGTTGTCAAAACAATTAAGATAGATGTGGACAAGTGCAATGGTTGCCGGGCTTGTGAAATGATATGTTCAGCCTTTCATTCCGCGCCCAAGTACAGTGGTAACAATCCTGCAAAGGCCCGGGTAAATGTTATACATGAACCATTGAAAGATATATATGTGCCTGTGTACGCAGGTGAATACACCCCAGCGGAATGCGCGGGCAGGGATAAATATATGATCGACGGTAAGGAATATGATGAATGCGCGTTCTGTAGAGCTTCATGCCCATCCAGGGACGCATTTAAGGATCCTGATTCAGGTCTTCCTTTGAAATGTGATATGTGCGAAAGCGATCCTGACATAGAAGAGCCCCTATGTGTTCAATGGTGCACAGTTGACGCCCTGACCTATGTTGAGAGGGAAGAGGAAATGGAACCTGACCCTGAAGAGACTGAAGACGGCCAGGCCCAGGAAGAGCTGGCGGTAGGACTTGAGGCGTTGGCCGACAAATATGGATTGGATAAGATGATGGACACGATCGCTAGAATGAATCAGTCCAAGAAAGAGTAGACACTCAGGGTCATGTTCAGATGATTTCCAACTAACGATCTCGCATCCAGGACACTGAATATAAGACTAGGATAATAAAGTGGAAACATTAACCCCATTCAAAGAGATAGTTGACGAAATAAAGTCCAGTGGCGGAGACCTCTTTAAGAGATGCTTCCAGTGTGGATTATGCGATACTGTTTGCCCATGGAACAGGGTTACCCAATTCAGTATGCGCAAGATAGTCCGCGAGGCCACCTTTGGTTTGACTGAAATAGAAAGCGAAGACATCTGGCGCTGCACAACCTGTGGAAGATGCCCCCAGAGATGCCCAAGGGATGTGAGACAGATAGAATCAGGTGTGGCCCTGCGCAGGATAGCCAATGAGTACGGGGTTTTTCCGCCTTCAGTGAAACCTGTTCGCACAGCCTCTGGAAGCCTTGTGGGTGAAGGCAATCCCTTAAGCGAAGAAAGAAAGAACAGGGCCAAATGGGCGGAAGGCCTTTCAGTGAAGCCCTTTTCAGAAGAGATGGAGATTCTCTATTTCCCCGGCTGTTATCTTGCCTATGACCCGCGGCTAAAAAAGGTGGCAAAAGCCACAGCCACTGTCTTGAAAAAAGCCCAGGTGGATTTTGGAATACTAGGGGAAAAGGAGAGCTGCTGCGGGGAGAGCATTCGAAAGACAGGTGAAGAAGACGTATTCAAACGCCTGGCCAAGGACAACATAAAGGCCTTTATCGATAATGGCGTTAAGAGGATCCTTGTTTCGTCCCCACATTGCTACCACACATTCAAGAATGAATACCCTGAATTCATGGTGAATTTTGAGGTGATTCATATTACCCAATATCTTGATGAGCTCATTAAAGAGGGACGATTGGAGCTTCCAGGATCTTATGAAAAAAAGGTTGCGTACCATGATCCATGCTACCTGGGAAGGCATAATGGAGTTTATGATGAACCCAGGCGAATCCTTGAGAAAGTTTCAGGTCTGGAGCTCAAGGAGCTGGCCGATTCAAAGGTAGACAGCCTATGCTGCGGCGGTGGAGGCGGCAGGATCTGGATGGAGACCCCAAGGGGCGAGAGATTTTGCGACCTCAGACTGGAACAGGCAATGGATATTGAAGCTGATACTCTTGTTACAGCTTGTCCATATTGCATATCCAACTTTGAGGACAGCCGCATAACAATGGACGCTTCAGAAAAGATAGAGGTCAAGGATATTACGGAAATTGTTGCTGAAGCCCTTGAAGCTTCATAAAATACCCGGCCTTTAAGGAGGGCCTTATCATGGCCGTAAATCCTGATTATGTGGCGCCGTGTGGACTATACTGCGGAGTCTGCGCAATACGTATAGCGCATGAGGACAATAACGCTAAATTCAAAGAGAGACTGGTCAGCTTATACAAGGGACAAATAGAAGGTAAAGGGACTCTTCCCAATAGTGAGAACCTTTCAGTGGAAGACATTAAGTGTAATGGTTGCTTGTCTGATGAGCTGTTTTTACACTGCCGACAATGCGATATAAGGAATTGCGTTCAAGAAAAAGGCTTAACAGGTTGCCATGAATGTGAGGAATTCCCGTGCAAATTTGTGGAGGAGTTTCCTATGACTGTCGGCAAAAAAGTGATTTTAAGGGCTATTCCATATTGGCGGGAACACGGAACCGAGAAATGGATCCAGGACGAAGAAGCCAGATATGTGTGCCCTGATTGCGGCAATAGGGTCTTCCGAGGCGCGGCCAGGTGTAATAAATGTAAGGCGAATTTAGATTTGGATTAGTTTGCATATTGGAAAAAACCGAACAATTGTGTTCGCTGAATAATCATAAACTGAAGGCCATTTTTTCGGCTTTCACTCATATTCCGCTCATACGGCTCATTAAGGAAGTGTAGAGATGGAAACAGAATTGAACAGGGAACGGACCGATCAGATTTTCAAAAACTCCAATGATAATAATTTCGGAGATGTGCTGATTGTCGGAGGAGGAGTGAGTGGTATTCAGGCCTCCTTGGACTTGGCCACCGCGGGCTTTAAGGTTTATTTGGTGGAAAAGGCGCCGAGCATAGGCGGCCATATGGCCCAGTTGGACAAGACCTTTCCCACTAATGATTGTAGTATGTGAATTCTCTCACCCAAACTGGTCGAGGTCGGCCGGCATCAAAACATAGAGGTCCTCACTTATACGGAAGTGGACCGGGTAGAGGGATCAGCAGGAGACTTTAGAGTCACCCTGACAAAGAAGCCCAGGTACATTATTGAGGATAAATGCACGGGATGCTCCACGTGCGTGGAATATTGCCCAATAGAGTATCCGGATCCCTTTAATCAGGATATTTGTAATAATAAAGCGGTTCATGTGTACTTCTCACAGGCGATCCCACTTGTGGCGTATATTGACGATAGTTGCATTTATCTAAAGGAAAAGAAGTGCCGCATTTGCGAGGGCGTTTGCCAGAATCAGGCCATAGATTTCCATCAAAAACCTGAGAAGATGGAAGTAAAGGTCGGCGCGATACTTTTGTCTCCGGGAATAGAACCATTTGATCCATCTGTAAAGGACGAGTACTTTTACAATGAGTTCGACAATGTGGTCACAAGTATGGACTATGAGCGGCTGCTGTCCTCAACCGGCCCGTACGAGGGGCATATTCTGAGGAAGTCGGACAAGAAACAACCGGAAAAAATAGCCTGGATACAGTGTGTTGGCTCCAGGAGGGTTACTGAGGGCGAGAATAGCTACTGCTCAGGGGTGTGCTGCACATATACCCAAAAGCAGGTTATGCTCACAAAGGATCATAACGCAGACGCTGAACTCACTGTGTTTCATAATGATATTCGCTCCCATGGTAAGGACTTTGAAAGATATTTCCAAAAGGCTGAAGGTCTTCCAGGTGTTCGTTTCATTAGAAGTTATGTGTCAATAACCGGGGAAAACCCGGAAAACAAGAATGTAAGGCTTAAATACGCCACCACTGATGATGGGGTCAAAGAAGAAGAATTCGATATGGTGGTATTGTCCGTTGGCCTGAATCCACCAATAAAGTATGGTCAATTAGCGGAAAAATTTGGAATAGAGCTCAACAAACACGGTTTCTGTGATATTCAGCCCACAAATCCAATGGAAACCAACAGGCCGGGCATCTTCATAAGCGGCGCTTTTCAAGGCCCTACGGATATACCTGAATCAGTTTTCAGCGCAAGCGGCGCGGGCTCGCAAACAGGAGAATTTCTCGATTACAGGAGGGGAAACCTCGCCCAGGATCGGGAGTATCCCCAAGAGCAGGATGTGTCTGGAGACGAGCCAAGGGTAGGTGTGTTCGTATGCCATTGTGGGGCAAACATAGGCAGGGTGGTCAATGTCCCTGAAGTTGTAGAGTACTGCAAAACCTTGCCGAATGTGGTCCATTGCCAGGAGCAATTGTTCTCATGCGCCACCAACTCTGCAAAAGAAATCACCGACATGACAAAGGAGCTTGGGCTCAACAGGGTCGTTGTTGCAGCTTGTTCCCCAAGGACTTTGGAGCCTCTGTTCAGGGACACTTTGCGAGAGGCGGGAATCAACCAGTATTACTTTGAAATGGCAAATATCAGGGAACAGAATTCCTGGGTCCATTCAAAGGAAAAGGATGAGGCTACTAAAAAGGCAAAAGATATAACGAGGATGTCTGTGGCAAGGGCCTGTCATCTGGAGGCTTTGCAGGAATACGATCTACCTGTTACCAAATCGGCCCTGATTGTGGGAGGCGGTATAGCTGGAATGAATTGCGCCCTTTCCATTGCCAACCAGGGATACCCGGTTCATCTTCTGGAGAAGGAAAAAGACCTGGGCGGAATCGCAAAAAGGATCAATTCCACATTGGACGGCCTTGATGTGAAAGACTATGTGAAGAGCCTATCAGACCAGGTTTATAAGCATCCATACATTTATTGTTACCATAATGCGACAATCGAAGATGTTTCAGGATATGTGGGAAATTTTGTGACCACTGTAAAATCCGAAAAGGGCCAAACCAAGATAAAGCATGGCGCTTCGGTTATTGCCACAGGCGCTGACCTGTATACTCCTGAAG
>CAZFJT010000283.1:0-5068 GCA_964519135.1 uncultured Syntrophales bacterium
TTTGCGTGAAAGGTTTCCAGCCCCTGTTGAATAAGTCTATCTCTTAGGTTGTCGTCAAATGCGATCCTCAAGACCGCGTCCTTTATGTCTTCAGGAGAACCGACCCTTATAATTAATCCTGAATCTTCGTGTTCAATCATCTCAGGTATAGCTCCAACAGGAGTTGCCACAACAGGTGTGGAGCTTCGCATGGCCTCCATGATCGATATGGGCATCCCTTCAATGTAAGAAGGCAAAAGAAATACCGAGGCTATATCCATTATGGCCAGGACATCTTCCCTGTCCATGTCCCCCATTATCCTCATCCATTTGTGGAGATTCCTCTCTTGAATAACATTGATCACATGTTCCATCTGGCCGGGCATTTCCTCTCCACCGGCCACAACGAATCTCACGCTATCCAATTCCCGGGAAACCGGGCCCACCGCGTCCAATATGTCCAGCATCCCCTTGTCCCTGCCCACAGCGCCTGCGCCTGCAAGGAAGACCACAAAATCATCAGGGCCAATCTCCAGCTTGCGTCTGGTCCTATCCATGTCCTCAGGGTCCGGATCTTTTGCCCCTGGGATCATGTTCGGCAGTAATGACACCTTGGCTTCAAGCCCTAAACCCTGAAGCTTCTCAACCCAGTTCTCTCTTATCACCACAATCCTGGAGGCCCTCCTCAAGCCCGTTAGAATCAGAAATTGTTGAAAACTGGTCTTGTCATCGTAAAAGGGCGCCCATTCATTGCCGTGAAGATGCAATAGTGTTTTTATTCCCTTTACGCGGGCCAGTAGCATGTAGACCGCGGATTGGAGAAACCTGTGTCCTGGAGAGTGAACATGGATCAGCGAGTACCTACCATGAATACATTTCAAGAGATATCTCAAATACTTTAGCGCCCTTATGATATTCCTGGAAACAGGACCCTTTGCCCATTTGGGAAATGTGAACTGCCTCGCGAACAATTCAAAATCATAATATTGATTCAGTTCAGAGCCGACCAGGTCCAGCATGAGCGAGGCTATACCGCCCCTTGGAGGAGGGACCGGTCCTACAACGAGTATTCTTTTTTTCGCGCGATCGTTCTTTTCACTACTGTTCATCTGATTTCCCCAATCTGAGGGCCCTTTTGAATATCCGCTTCTCGTCTTCCTGTAATTCTCCAAGGATGTACAAGAAAAAAAGATATATCAGGGCTGAGATCAGTATATTGGCAAACAGATTTAATGGCGCCATTAAGTAGCAACAAATTCCCATCATTATGGCTGATGGCCCAATGCGTTTTAATGGGTTGAGGAAATCAACCTTAAAGAGTTTCTTTTTGATGTAACCATACTGTAGTTGATTGAACGCAAGCACTGTCACCAGAGTAGCCACAACCGCGCCCATCTCGGACCATATTGGAATCAACAAATAGTTCAGTACAAAATTCAATGCCGCGCAGAATGCGTTTATATACATGTCAACTTTTTGATTGTCAGTGGCAGTGAGAACCCTTGCCAGCACAAACAACGCTGCAAAGGGCGCCAAGGACACTATGTGGACCCTTAAAATACCGATGGATTTTAAGAATTCCTCACCGTACAACAAAAGGATAAAGCGATCGGCAAGTATTACTGTTCCCAAGATAACAGGTATGCCCACAATAGACACATATCTGATGGATCTGTTTGTGAGATCCCTCATTTCTTCAAGGCCCTGATCGAATTTCCTGGTTAATGAGGGTAAAAGGGCCATGGCAAAAGCGATGGGAAGGGTTTTACAAATGGCCAGAAGCTTGTCTGCAGCGCTATATATTCCCACAGACTCAACGCCCGCTAATTTTGAGAGCATGATCTGATCTATACTCAAATGTATTGTAGAGAAGATGACTATGCTGGAGAATACAGGCGCCTCAATTATAAGGGTCTTCCATATGTCGGCCCTGAATTTCCATTTGGGCTTGCCGATGGTTGTCACGTAAAAGATCACCATCACCAGGAAGCCTATGGCCTTGGCCCAAAAAGCCACAAAAAATAGAGCCACAACGCCATAGCCCAGTAGAACCAGGCCTGCGCCAACCAGAACCCTTATGGAATTATCTATTAAATAGGAGAACGCTGTGAATTTTGCCTTATAAAATGAAACAAATACAGCGTTCATATAATATATGGCGGTGGTGAACAGCAAGGTAAGGGAACCCAGAAGAGCGGCCAATAGGATTTCTTCCCCATATCCAAGGAGGCCCACCACTAAATTCATGGCGAGTATGGATATAATTGCCGAGATTGCGCCGAAAACGCTCACATTGAAAAACAAGACTTGGGTATCTTCAGGTCTTCTGGCCACCTCTCTAACAATGAGAGCGTCTAACCCTAAAGTGGCCATTGTTGCGAACATACCTGTGTAGGCCATTACCAGGGAGTATTTACCAAGCCCTTCCTTGCCAAGGTATCTGGATATGAGCAATACGAGTATGAATGAAATCAATGGATTCAGAAAATTCGGCGCGGCAAGGGCAATTGTATTTTTCAGCAGGCGCAATCCGTGACCGGGTTCAGGGGAGCTAGAGTTCTCCAATTGAAATCTCCAAGGAATTCTAAAGGATTTGCCGGAAAATTTATACAGCGGGCTAATACATCAATTCTTCAGTAGTCTTTTTAGGGTCTATTATCAACTTATCAGGCGGAACGTCCCCGAATCTGTAAAATCTTAAAATTCCGCCCAATTCACCTGAAGGACTCCGCATACTATGTGGCCTGCCACCCAAGGTCCTTATAAAAATTCCCTTATAATTGGATTGATTATCATAGTACAGGAACTGTACAAAATATGGTCCACTGGAGCTTCCAACCACAGCTTCCATTATGCCCGCAAGATTGTTGGTCATAGTAAACAACAGATATCTTCGATTCAGTTCGTCCCACCTGGCTGTACCAATAAGTCTACCATCTGTCGCGGCCCTTATCCAATAATCTCTTTCACTATTAAGCTTTAGATCCAGGTAAAAAGAGGAGCTTTCGAATTCAGGCGCCATGGCTGAGAATTGAGCCGACGCCACCGTGGATAGCAGCAATAAGAATAGACTTGAAATAAACGGGCGCATCATAGACCTTCCCAAGGAAGCTTTTAGATTGTATAGGTTGAGATGATCTCACATATGTTTGAGTATCGTACTAAAAGATGGCTGACGTTCACCTGTGCTATCCTTTTAATTCTCGGTAGATCGAGTCGCCCATAACAGGCCTGAATTCCTTTATCAATGGAGAAGTTTCTCCCGTAATTACGCGATTAGTAAGTAATACCAAGATAATATCCTCATCAGGGTCTATCCACATTGAGACACCGGTGAAACCTGTGTGGCCTATGCTATTTTCACCAAACAGTTTGCCTGCCGACGAACCATGCTCAGACTTAAAATCAAACCCCAGGGGTCTGAGTAATTGGCCCCTGACCTTGAGTCTTTTCACGAATTGGTCTGCAATGAAATGATCAAAAATAGAGGGCTGAAATTTCATGGCTGCGAATATTTCCTCGCCTATCCTTGCCACCGCCCTGGCTGTTCCGAACAAACCCGCGTGACCTGATATCCCTCCCAGAGCCCTCGCGTTAAGATCATTCACCAGGCCTGGGGGCTCGTCTCTCCTTGTGGGAATGATCTCCCCATGATCAGGATCAGGTAAAAATGTCATCTCATCCGCAATATCCAGGGGGATTAATACTTCATTCCTAAAAAAGTCGTCCATTGGCGTCCTGGTTTCATACTCCAGTATATTATGGAGCAACATGAATCCAAGATCCGAATACAGGACTTTGTCCCCTGTGCGATATGCAAGGCTCTCCCTCAAGATCGCTCGCCATATAAAGGATCTCATGTCCACATCAGGTTTTTGGTAAAGATAATATGGGCGCCAATGGGGAAGACCTGAACAGTGGGCCAATAAAGTTTTGACCGTAATGCAGTGTTTATCTTTAGAGCATTGGGGAAACCACCTTGAAAGGGGCCTATCCAATATCCGCGGGTAGCGAGCGGCAAGAAGCATCCAGCATGGAGTTACGCACAAGACTTTGGTCAGGGAAGCAAGAACAAATAATCCCTGGTCCCTGACTTTAGCGATATTGGGCTCGTTCTCGGATTTCCCTAATCTGCAGCGGATTTCAATTCTTTCAGGGCTTCCGACCTTTTTGCCCAACACGCTTGCTGCAGTAAATACTCCATTCCTGAGACCTATCTCCAGAAGGGCCTCAGGACCTATATCCCCAGTAAATACTCCCGCCATTGCTAATTGGTGGGACCGCTTTTAAGAGCCCACAATGATCTGTCATGAAAGATCAACAGGGAAATCGCGCCCGGCCCTTGATTGAATATGTAATCATGGGGACCTGTGAGGTTCAAATATCTATACTGGATACCGCTCTTTTTTAATAGAGCCGCCAGCCTTTTCACAGACCCGGCCATTGGATCCTTATCACTGGTTACAAGTTGTATGGATCTATCTTTTAGAATTGATCGGTTCTTGGTCAACAATTCCCTATATACGTCCATGAACGGCCCCACTGCCGCCTGGACCGATCCTATGCTCATGAAGGTCTCAGGGTATTTGAATCCATAGTACATGGATCTCGCGCCTCCCATGGAGACTCCATCAACGCCTATGGATTTCCCATCCACCCTGTAATGTTCCTTTAGCGCGGGAATCAATTCCTCCATGATATATTTTTCGTAAGCAGGGCTCTCTACTCCTGTGGCTATTGTTAGTGGCGGAGAAGCCGGGCAAACCAGAATTATCCCGTTATAGGGGTTCTTCTTTATAACCTTGTTGAAATAATCTATCTCTCGACCCTTTGCCAGATCCTTGAAATCAGAGCCGGTCAATTTGCCGGAATGTAATGCTATGACCGCTTCATCAGTGGAATAATAATCTACCCAGGCCAACGCGCCTTGCCTTGGAGGTCTCGCGCATTCACCCGCGCCGCCGAATACTAAAACCATAGGGTATCGCTTTTCATGATGATCATAATAGTCATCAGGAAGAGAAACAGCGGCCACAGGGGCCTCCTGATATTTTGAAGGGACCATGAAATATTCGGTGTGTAGCTTGTA
>CAZFJT010000284.1:0-4446 GCA_964519135.1 uncultured Syntrophales bacterium
CCGCTCTTTGAAACGGGCCCGCCAGAAGCCAACTCAATGCCAACATGATAAATTTGCATGACATTTTGAGATTGATATGGATACGGTTCGGAGGCGCCATAATCTGGTTATGTTTTAAGATATTCATCCCAAAGCCCGTGATATCCTATTCTTACCGCTGACTAATGGATATATATTATAGGCTTACATAAAAACACTATTGCTTTACATCAAAAATGAGGCGGTGTCAATATTCAGTTCGGCAAGTAGCCCAAGTTGGTATCGACATCCACTAATTCAGCCCAGTATGGTGTAATTATATTCCTTCAGATTGGTATGTATTTTAGGGTTGTTGGGCAATATTTTTCGGGTAAATTTCTTCAAAATACAGAAAATTATAGTCCCATCGCCGACTGTTCCCATCTTCAGCCTCGCTGATATATAGAGTGTTCGTTCGCCTTGACTGTGTACAGCTCATCCTGCTTTTCATAGCAGACAAGGCGATCTTGCGTTCAAGCGCCGAAGCCATACCGATCCTTGGAATGATTTGCGATGATCTCGTATCCAATATCGCCATCATGTTGGAACAAATCAAAAACGCTATTTTGCGGCATTGTCCAACAGACTTATGGGACTCCTTCTGGAAATTCCGGATAGAAAGAGAAAAGAAGGTCTTATATGGGGACCCTTCATCAAATGATCTTGTAAAGGAGAATGTCCAGCCCCTATGTGAGGCTGCATAAGAACGCACCAATTCCCGCTGCGCACTCGAGTATGGTAAATGCAATTAATATCATTTGGTTACACTTTCCATGCAGGCATTTCATTGTGGCTGAAAATACATTTTGCCGGTCATCCACGAAACAATCTGGGCTGATTCCCCTGTTATTGACATTCAAGTCTGTGCATGTTATTGATGATTTCATGGAAAGAAGAGGCTTGATACTACTCCTGATCATTGCGTTGACAACAGGGTTCGTCTTCCCTATGCCTGAGTGCTTCGTATCCAAGATGGACTGTGATCGCCAGGTTAGCGCTTCATGTCCGGTTTTTGCAGGCTCAACCCCGCCTGAGAATATTTCTTGTGGAACAGGATGCCCTCTTTCTGAGTCTCGAGATGAGCAAGAAAAGCCGAAGAAGGGTTTTGAACCTTTTGTTAAGCTTAAAACATATCCAATTAGGTCCCTGGCCAACCTAGTCCCTTTGATGGATTGGGCGCCCGGCGCCTTGCTCAACACGTCCCTGGCCTATGGTGGTTCCCTCCAAATAGGTTACCCCTCAACGTTTGCCAATAGAGGCGAACGAGCTTCTCCAATTTTTCTTCAAAACCAATCCTTGCTCTTCTGATATCCCCACACTTCCGTTTAAACACATCTCTGCGTTCCTTAAGAGGAATATTATTTTTAATTGATCTCTGCGGCTTAGAGGCCAGTGGCGGCGCTTTATCCTGGAAATCGGCCATATTTAAACGGCGCTTTCCACGGGATCTGCAACTGGATGCGCAGAGGACCTGACTTTATTAACATTATTTACATGAGGTCATAAATGATTCACTGGAATTACGTTCTTAGTGAGATCTTTCGCCGTTGGCGGAGGACATCGGTCAGTATATCTTTGATAGCGTTCTCCATAGGAGTTCTCATTATAGTAAACGCTGTTGGGGATTCTTTTCAACAGGCGTTCAGAGCTCCACTCGAGGATATGGGCGCAACCCTAACAGTTCAACGTTCAGGAGACATCCCTGAGAAGATGGAAGGTCCGGTGCTCCCTTGTTCCGTGGCCCCCATTGATGAGAAAGAAGCCCTGCATATGGGTCAACTGCCCGGGGTACGGTCGATCAGCCGGGCGTTGTTGCTTTGGGACTTTGACGTGAAAGGCTTTAAGATCATAGTTGGTATTCAGCCAGATGACGTGTCAGGGCCGGCGCTTCTAAGAAAGGCCCTCTTGTCTGGGCGATTTCTTGACAATAGAGACGAGAAAACCGCTGTAGTTGATCTATCCTTCGCGCGGGACAATAGCCTTGAACCAGGAAAGACCCTGCATATCCAGGGCGATGAATTCAAAATCGTCGGCATTGCTGATTCCTCACGGATCAGTCAACTGGCCTTTGCGCATGTGTACGTGCCATTACAAGAAGCGCAGCGCCTTGCCTTGAATTCTCCAAGCGTCAAAGCGGTTCACAAGTTTGGTGAAAATGATACCAATCTTCTCTTTGTTCAAGCTGATCGAGACAAAAGTGAACAGATCGCTAATACGATCAAGGAAATCATGGGCAAGAAGACCACCGTATCAACACCCACCTCCTTTAAGGAAATGCTGGGCGGCGTTTTTGCACTTACTGATCGGTTTTCCATTACCGTCTCAATGCTTGCTTTACTGGTAGCTTTGGCTCTCGTAGCCCGAACTACCGCTGCAAACGCACGGGAACGAAAAGCCGAGATCGGGACCATGAAAGCCGTTGGTTGGACCAGAAAGGATATTATGGGCCAACTTGGAACCGAAACGCTTATCATCATTGCGCTTGGCGTGATAGGCGGGGTTTTGCTGGGATTCGCAGTATCAAAGGCGCTGTCTCTGGTGACCATCTCAATACCGATTCCCTGGGAGATGTCTCCCAAACCCCACTTTATGCCGGGAGGCGGGGATCAAATAACCAGGGACGTTCGCTTAAACGTATCCGTTTCTTTCCAACTTATGGCTTACGCACTTGTCGCCTCAATCTTGATCGGGATCGGTAGCGCATGGGCAATGGCTCGGAGCATAACAAAACTAAATCCTTCGGAGGTTCTTCGCTATGAATGAGATTATAATTACACAAGATTTGGGCAAGAGTTTCAATGGTTTTCAGGTAGTAAAAGATGTTAGCCTCACTGTTAATAAAGGGGAGTTCGCCACAATGCTGGGCGCCTCAGGATCAGGTAAGAGCACCCTCCTTGCGCTGATTGGAGGACTGGAAACCCCCACTAAAGGGAAAGTCCTGATTGGGGATCAAGACCTCGGACAACTGGGCGAAGACAAACTTGCCTTACTACGGAGAGAGAGAATTGGATTCGTGTTCCAAACATTTAACCTAATTCCCACTCTTCCGGCTATTGAGAACGTGGCCTTTCCTCTCTATCCGACTCGGACGCCCGTGATGGAAAGAAAGGATCGAGCCATGGGATTGCTTCGAAAGGTTGGCTTGGAAAAGCGATCTGCAAATCTGCCTTCCGAACTTTCCGGGGGAGAACGGCAGAGAGTCGCGATAGCAAGAGCCCTCATCAACAACCCGAGCATTATCCTCTGCGACGAACCAACGGGGAATCTGGATTCCAAGACCGGTAAGGCCATTATTGAGTTGCTTGCGCAATTCAACGCCGACCGTAACCAGACCATATTCATGGTTACACACGATGACAAAGTGGCCCATTACGCCAATCGTACATTCTTTATGAGCGATGGGGAGGTAAGCGAATCATGAGGCGACTCTCTGCTTTAACTACAATCTTGTTTCTGATCTGCATAATCGCCCTGGTTTCAGGGATAGCCTCGATTGAGTCTCATGCGGAACAACCCATCAACGTAGAGATCCTGTTCATGAATCATGGCCCTATGCAGCCAACTATCAGGAACTTGAAATCCCTTTTCAAGAGCAAGGCCGGCAATGTTCAAACTTCATGGTTTGACTTTGATCAACAGTCAGGAAAAGCGTTTATGAAGAAAAAGGGATTGAGGGGGCATATTCCCCTCCTAATCTATATCAACGGGGCGCATACCTTCCACATCAGAGGAAGAAGAGTGATTTTTATGGGCTTCCCAACTGGTAAAGGGCCGTTTCGTCATGTGGAAGGGAAGTGGACAATTCAGGATCTTGAACAGGTTATCCAATCTCTTGCTAGATAAGGTCCAGTTATTATCACCAAAGGAAAAAACCAGGAGGAAGTAAAATGTATGGTATGACCAGTCTATTATATGCCATTCGCGACCTGACCAGCCGGAAAGGCCGTTCATTCGCAGCTATAGCCGGCATGTCCATAGGGATTGCTCTATACGTTGCTTTTGTTACACTATCTGAAGGCTATAAGAGCCTAATCCAATTGCCCTTCTCACAGCTTAGTGTGGATGTGACCATTCAGCGGCCATCGTCAAATCTAGCTCCAAACTCAGGAAACGGCGTCCGGCTGCCGTTTTCCAATCAACCCATTCACGGTAGCGATGTGAAGGAGATCGCAGACATATCCGGGATCGAGTCCTTGAGTAAATCTTTACTGCTATGGGACAAATCTCCCAGTGGCTTTGTGATCATACAGGGGATTGATCTGACTAATCCTGGAATAGGCCCGACCAAGGCGCAATCATGGGTGGCCAAAGGCCGGAAACTTAGTGGCAACGGGAAAGAAGTGCTGTTGGAGAAACACTTCGCCAAGTTTCATAGGAAGAAGGTGGGTGACAAAATCGAGCTTGGAGGGAAAGTGTTCCATATCGTGG
>CAZFJT010000284.1:4456-5019 GCA_964519135.1 uncultured Syntrophales bacterium
TCGTGATGCAGAAGGAAGGCAGTACCATTTCCTCGGCAAATGTCTATGTGACGATTGATGCGGCCAGATCGCTGGCCAATCTCCAGCCGGATGTCTCAAACATGCTGTTTGCACAACTCAAGCCCGGCGCCGATCCAGAAAGGTTTCGCAAAGAAGTGAATATCGCTCTTCCTGGAACCATAGTATCAAACGCGGACAACATCAGTGATATGATGAAGGGATTTAATGCAATCTCAGGCAGATTCTCTACGATCATGGGGATTCTTTCGCTCGTGTTCGCAGCAATAGTGACCTACAGGATCCTTGTGGGATCGGTGAGTGAACGTGCCCAGGAAATAGGGATCATGAAGGCCGTGGGATGGACGAGAAACAACATCATGAACGCCCTGGTGATAGAAACCCTATTGATTGGAATGATCGGGGCCTTGCTCGGCATATCGCTGGGTTATTTGGGAGCATGGGGTCTGGGGGGCTTGAAGATCTCTCTCACCATGCCCTGGAACCTTAGTCCGGTTCCGGCTGGAGCCAGCCAAACCACAGGTTTGAATGTCCACTCAGTGTCT
>CAZFJT010000285.1:0-1760 GCA_964519135.1 uncultured Syntrophales bacterium
ATTACAAGGAGGTTCCTGGTCAGATCGTTCGGGAAGTTAGGTCTAGGATTAATGGGTCTTTTATAAAGATCCTGGATCAATTTGAAGGGCAGTGCAGGATTAAAAGCGATTCCCATAATTTAAGGCAAGATGACTCATAGACATATCTCGATAATTATCTGAGGCCCAAATTATGTACTTTCCAAAAATTGATGAAAACAAATGCGCTAACGCGGGCGAATGTTACAGAATATGCCCAGAGGACGTATTTGATCTCACAGACGGCAAAGTGACAGTAGAGAGACCTGCGGACTGCACCTTTTGCGAGGCGTGCGTTGTGGTGTGCCCTGAAAAGGCAATAACAGTTCAGGAAATGTGATTTATTACTAAGCCTGAATTTTGAAGAAATCGATCGCGTTATCGTGGAGTATTGCCCTCAAGCGGTCCTCAGATAGTTTCATTGCTTGCAAAGAGCGCAATTCAAGGTCCCACCCATAGGGGATATTAGGGAAGTCCGACCCGTACATGACCCTGTCGGGTCTTATTGATTCAAGAGGGGCTTTATAATCAATCGGAAAAAAGTCAGCCAGCATCATGGTTGTATCTAGCCATATATTGTCATATTTGGATAATAGTCTTTCATAATCAGTAAATTCGTCGGCCCCCATGTGCGGAACGCATAGTTTCAGCTTGGGAAAATCTATAAGGACCCTCTCAACCTTTTCCACAGAGCAATACTCATACGGATCCCATTGATACTGAAAATCATCGCTTCTGGGTTCCCTTCCAGCGTGGATTACCATGGGTTTTTCCAGGTCTTGGCAGGTCTGGAATATCTCATTCATTGAGTCTGAATCAAGATCCACCCATTGCACATGAGCGTGCAGCTTAACTCCTATTAAACCTTTGGAAAAAGCGTCTTTTAGGATTTGCGTGGCGTTCTCCTCGCCAGGAAAAACTGTTGCCATACCATGGACCCTTGGATTCTCTTTGCACAGGCTGATCATATGATCGTTCAAGAGCCCTGAGATTCCGGGCTTGTGGGAATAATGGAGTCCCACTATGCGGCTGAATCCCTTTGCTAATAAGAAATCAATAAGATCTGAGGCTGTTTCCTGATATCGGATCTTCCACGCGTATTTGTCGAACCAATTGACAAGGGCTTGGAAGAACGGGTCTGGGAACAAGTGAACATGAGCGTCAATCACAGGTTTGAAGTGGTCCGGTATTTCTTGCCAACATTCCGGGGTCGTGTGGAAAGATGAAGGAAATGGCACTGTTGTCCCCTTTGTTTTGTCAGGTGTCGCCAATGGCGGCCGGTTAGACTTAAGGTTTGTGAATTATGAATGAATTTATCAAGTTCCAACCACTATAATGGCCCAGTGTTATATATCGGATCAGGAGTTCAGGACCGACAACTCTATTTCTGATCTCTGTTACTGAAAGCCCTTTTGAATGTAGATTAAGAACCTTCTCAGCCATATTTTCAAGGAATCGGATTTTCCGAGATAGCTCTTGAGTGGCGTTGGTCTTTATACTGCCTGATCCTGAAAAGATTACATCAGGTTCGAATGTGGCCAGGTACTTCAATGAGTCAATGATTTTCCAAATATTAAAGTCAGCTCTAAGGGCCTTGTCCTCTCCACCCACGTACATGTCTCCTGAGAAAAGCCAGCCCTTGTTCGGTTCAAAAAGGCAAATATGGTCTTCTCCATGGCCGTGGGTTTCCAGGACCTTGAACGAGTACTTGCCTGTTTCTATTATTTCCGGCGCAGGCTCCG
>CAZFJT010000285.1:1770-5005 GCA_964519135.1 uncultured Syntrophales bacterium
CTTCCGGTGCGCCCCACATGACAAGTTGGTACAGACGCAAATCTAATTTTGATGGATCCGCTAAATATGGCAGGGCCTTTTCATGGGCCATGATCTTGACTTTGAAACGCTTATATATTTGCGCGTTTGCAGCTATGTGATCTTCATGGCTGTGCGTATTGACAACCATTTGTATGTTGTGATTATCCAGCTCAGTCACAAATTCTCCCACTGTATGCTTTGGGCCTGTGTCTATAAGCAGTCCGTCCACCAGGTACGCAGCGGTCCAGTATAACTGACGCCCAAAAAAGCTCCTGGCAAGGCGGAATCTTTGAACATCTCCATTATTGTCGGATTTAACAGCCATTGATGGTTCCAGTTGAAAGGAGTTTTTAGAAGCTACAATGGAATATGCCTCCTTTGCGCGCGTCATACAACCGGAAAAAGCAAACTTCGCGAGCCAACCACGGTCATTTCTCAAATTATTCAGTGTTGAACCATAACCTAACGATCAATTAGTTACACTGTAACTTGAAGCCGTCTATAACTAGCCCATGATCAGAAGTTGGAATAACCAAGGCCCGAAAGGGGCAAAACGGCGATGTTTTTGGTGTCAGCCTGGGATAAAGGGCCTTTAAACTTGCAGTCAGCTAACTAAGGGGAAAATATCCATGAAAATAGATCTCCACGCGCACTCCAAATTCTCTAAAAGGCCATCCCAATGGGCGCTACAAAAAATAGGGGCGCCTGAGAGTTTTACAAGCCCCAGGGACTTGTATCGGATAATGCTCCGTAGGGGCATGGACGCGGTCACGATCACAGACCACAATTCCATAGGTGGATGTCTGGAAATGGCCGATCTCCCTTATACTTTTATCAGTGAGGAGATTACCACATACTTCCCTGAAGATGGTTGCAAGATCCATGTGTTGGCTTACAACATATCTGAAGAACAGCATCATGAGATCCAAAGGCTCAGGGAAAGTGTGTATGATCTGACCAAGTATCTTTTAAGTGAACGAATCGTATACGCAATCGCCCATCCTTTGTACCCAGTGAATCATAAACTCAATATGAGTCATATAGAAAAAGCCTTATTGCTTTTCAGGAATTTTGAGTGCAACGGCGCGAGATCCGGAACTCAGAACCAGGTTCTTCAGATGGTCTTAAACGGATTAAACCGAAAAGTCATTGAAGAGATCGCCAACAAAAACAATATGGCGCCCTTGCACGATATCCCATGGAGAAAACATGTTATAGGAGGATCTGACGACCATTCAGGTCTCACCCTTGCCGCGATGTACACTGAAGTCAAGGACGCAAAAGATTACGAGGATTTCTTGAACGGCGTTGAATACGGCTTGGCCAATCCAGATGGCGTTTCATCCACTCCATACAACCTGGCCCATAATCTGTACAGTATAGCTTATCAGTTTTACAAAGATAAACTAAAATTGGAAAAACACTTGAGAAGTGATCTGGTGTTGTCGTTCCTGAACAGATGTCTCGATTCAAATACCTTTGTTCAGCCTGGCTTGAGGGCAAGATTCAACTCATACATTTCCCACAGAAAGGCCAGACGAAACGGTTCAAACGGTTCAGGCAAGGTTATGGATCTTGTGAGAAATGAAGCTTACCATTTGATACGAAGTGATGAGTCCTTTGACAAACTCATGCGTGAGAAGGGATCGGATGGATCAGATTTGCCCAGGCAATGGCACAATTTTTCATGCAAGGTTACAAACACCCTTTCAGGCCAATTTGCTGATCATATTATGGAGAGTGTTTCAGGCGCAAACTTCTTGAATGTATTCCAATCTATTGGTTCCGCTGTCGCGATGTATGGTTTGATCGCTCCATATCTTATCGCATATAACGTATTTTCCGAGGGCAGAGAGTTGACATTGTCAGCTCTAAACAGGTTCGCCTCAAATGATTCAAGGGAATCCAAGCCAGGCAATGAAAAAAGAATGGCGCATTTTACCGACACATTCTACGAAATAAACGGAGTTGCGCTTACGTTAAAGAAGCATCTGGAGTTTGCCGAGAGGTTCGGTCACAAATACCAGGTGTTGACTTGTTGGAATTCTGATGGGGATAGTATTGATGGAGTAAAAAAATTCAAACCCATAAGGATGTATGAGCTTGCAGTTTATCCTGAGCAGAAGATCTTTTTTCCTCCATTTTTGGAGATGCTTGACTATTGTTACAATCAACGTTTTACGCATCTCCATTCCGCAACACCAGGACCTGTGGGACTGGCCGCTCTTGGAATAGCCAGAGCGCTGGGTTTGCCGATACTTGGCACATATCACACAGCTTTACCCCAATACACTGAATATCTGACCAAGGACGCGTCATTGGCTGATCTCATGTGGAGATACGTGATCTGGTACTATGATCAGATGGATATGGTTTTGGCGCCATCAAAAAGCACTGGCAACGAACTTATAGATAGGGGACTTAAGCCCGAAAAGGTCCAGGTATTTCCGAGAGGTGTAGACACAGAACTGTTCAATCCTGGAAAAAGGAACGGATTCTTCGGCAAACCAAACGCAAAAGCCCCAGTGAGATTTTTATATGTGGGACGTGTTTCTAAAGAGAAAAACCTCGAACAATTGGTAAGAGCTTTCAAAGTTCTCAGTTCACAATCCTCTGATGTGGAATTGGTAGTGGTAGGAGAAGGACCATATTGGGAGGAGATGAAGGCAGAGCTTAATGGAGCGCCTGTAAGGTTTACCGGCTATCTTGAGGGAGAGGACTTGGCCACAGCGTTTGCTTCCTGTGACATATTCGTTTTCCCGAGTCTCACCGACACGTTTGGTAATGTGGTTTTGGAAGCTCAGGCTTCAGGGCTGCCGGTGATAGTATCGGATAAGGGTGGTCCCAGTGAAAACCTGGAACATGGGAAAACAGGCTTAATCTTTAAGTCTGATGGTGATTCAGGGCTTTTGGAGTCAATGAAAAGACTGGCCGGAGATTCCAAGCTTAGGCTTTCCATGGGTAAAGAAGCCAGGAACTACGCAGAACAGCGTTCAAATGAGCGTGCCTATGAACAGACCTGGGAGATGTACACCTGTCATGGGCCTCTTAATGGCAATCGCTTGCAACACCTTAATAACATAGGTGGCGATACTTTATTTGCAATATAGACATATCCACTAATACTCGTAACAAAAGATATCAGCATTGGATGATAAATATGAATGGAATCTGTGAGTGTCGCTAAGAGTCGTCCGGGGCTGCGGCCCGCAGA
>CAZFJT010000286.1:0-5002 GCA_964519135.1 uncultured Syntrophales bacterium
GTGGAAAGGTTTTTATAAGCCATTTCGCGTTTAATTTTGAGAACTGGTATATTATGGTGTGGGTCGTCTATTGATTCGCCAATGTGTGAAATTTCAAAGATCTTGGTGAAAAGGATGAACATAAAGGCATTATTGAATTTTCTTTTTAGGACTCCCCTAAGGACGCTCTATTGGATCAATAGAAGCACCAAGGAGATCTACAGGGCGACTTTTGTATCATCTGGCCTGTACCACGGTGTTTTTGACGCTCTAAAAAATGGTCGCTCTCATCCAAAGGAAATCCTAGCCTCAATAGGGGGCGCGGGGGATATACGGGATTTGGAGGCTTGGCTCGATGTGGGCGTAAGTCTTGGGGAATTGGAGAGAACACCAAGAGGGTACGCGCTTAGGGGGGCTTTGGCAAAAGAACTCGCAAAGGATTCAGAGGAATCCTGGGCCGCGTATCTGGAGATGAGGATCAAGGTGATGCAAGACTGTATCTGGAAAGCGCCCAGGCTGATCAAAGAAGGCAAGAGGCTCTCAATGGATGGGAGATACGCTGATCTTGTGGCAAAATGTTCCCTCACCATTGAGCCTATAATGGATGAAGTTGTGGACAAAACCATTCCTAAAACAGGAGCGATTTCCCTTTTAGAAGTTGGATGTGGCGCAGGCGCCTACATGAAGAGGGCGTGTGAAAGGAATAAGAGCCTGACAGTAGTGGGGCTGGAATTCCAGAAATCCGTGGCAAAGCTGGCGGAGAACAATATTCAAGCATGGGGTCTGGGCGATAGAATAAAGGTTGAGGTTGGTGACATAAGGAATTACTTATCTGATAAGCCATTTGATATTATTACATTGCACAATCTTATCTACTATTTCACAGAGGCTGAAAGGGTAGATCTATTCAGGAGAATAAGATTTTTGCTCAAAGATAACGGAAAAGTTGCGATTACTTGTCTGTGCAAGGAGAATGACGCTTCTTCCAATGTAATAAATCTTTGGGCCACAATGACCGAAGGATGCGGACCCGCCCCAGAAGCGAAAACACTGCAAATGCAACTGAGGGAAGCCGGTTATATCAATATTAAGCAAAATAAACTCATAGGGGCTTTCAGTGTATTTCTCGCTTGCAAAGGCGCCTAGAGATGATTCCTTTTTTCTTTGGAATCCTTGACTCCAATCTTTGGTAAGAATATGGAAAATGTGGCGCCTGAGCCCAGGGAGCTTATAACCTCCATTCTTGCCTTGTGGGCTCTGACTATATGTTTCACAATAGCCAAACCCAGGCCGGTTCCGCCAACTTTTCTGCTCCTGGCCTTATCCACGCGGTAAAATCTTTCGAATATTCTGTCAACATGTTCTTTTGATATTCCACATCCTTGATCTTTCACTGAAATTACCACTTCATCTTCTGTTTGATCCAGCGCTAATAGAATCTTCTTCCCTGGTTCGCTGTATTTTATGGCGTTGTCAATCAGGTTAAGTAAGGCCTGCTCCAACAATGTCTCATTAATGGCCGCTTCTATTTCCTCGTCATCCACTATCAGCTCAAAATCCATCTGTTTTTGGCTCGCGGTTTCTTGAAACGCCTTTATAACTGAGACCATAACGTCTTTGACCCTACGAGGAGAGAGTTCAAATGCATTCTTTTTTTCTTCCTGCTCTAATCTGGATAAACTCAAGAGATCTTCGATGATCATACTTAGCCGGTCGGTTTGATTACCCATTATATCAAGAAATCTTCCAGCGTTATCAGGATCTTCAAGCGCTCCGTCCTTAAGTGTTTCCAAAAAGCCTTTTATTGAAGTGATCGGTGTCTTTAATTCATGGGAGACGTTTGCCACAAAGTCTTGCCTTATGGTTTCCAGTTTCTTGATATTCGTGATGTCATTGAGAACCACAACAATACCTTTAAAGGCGCCGTCATGGTCCACAAGAGATGAACCGTGGGCCTGAATGCTCAAATCGTTGTCTCCAATTATTCTCAATTCCTCTTCAATAGGGGTCGAGCTCTCTATGGTTCTATTTACGAAACCGTGTAAATCAATGTTACGTATGGCTTCAATTACTGTTTTACCTTCCACCTGTTCGGGTTCAACCCCAAAGAGTTTGGCGCCCGCAAGATTTATCTTCTTGATCACCTGGTTTTGATCGAGCACCAAAACAGCCTCTATCATGCCTGTAAGAACTGTTTCCAGTTCATTACGTTGGCCGGTTATATCATTAATCTTTTCCCTGAGGCTCTCGGCCATCCTGTTAATAGCTGTGGCAAGGGTCAGTAGCTCTGAGATGGACCCCCCGTCGGCCCTGTACAAAAGATCTCCTGATGCAAAATGCCTTGCCGCGGTGGTCATGTCCTTGACAGGTTCTGTGATCCATTTTTCAAAGAAAAGACAAGCTATGGTGGAGAATATGGCCAGAAAAAACGCCACTATGATCATATTTTTTTTGAGCCCTTTTAAGCCATTGCTGAACTGGGACTCAGGAAATGCAATTCTAACAACCGCTAAAACAGAATCTTTTTCTATTACGGGCGCCGCGATATACTTGTAAGTTTCCTTTCCCACGTAATCCATACGGGTAGCTTTTGAGAGCCGCCCTTTGAGAGCCTTTTGAATCTCGGTCTTATTTAAAAGATCACCCGGGTCCGGAAGCTCTTCCTGTGAACCGGCCACGACTTTTCCTTTGCTCGTTATTATGGAGATCCTGAAATCTTCAGCGGCGCCGATTCTTTTGACAAAATGATCCAGTTTATCGATGAAGTCCTCATCAAGCCGATCTTGCCACAATTCACCCACCTGATTGGCGAATGAGCGAGCTTCAGAACTTATCCTGTCAAGGTAAAGCTCTTGGTACTTGTACGACGCGACCATGTATGACGCGGTTAGAGAGACGCCAATTAGCAGCAGGCAAAGTGGGTTTAAAAACCAGAACAGGGTTCTTCTGCTTCCCATTTCTATTCCTTGAACCTGTAGCCGACCCCTCTGACGGTCTGAACCGCATCACCCGATGGTCCCAGCTTCTTCCTGAGTCCGGCCACCTGAACGTCCACGGACCTTTCTGTTACAGGGTAATCATCACCTTTAACAGCGGCTATGATCTGATCTCTTGTGAAGACCCATCCCGGTCTTCTCGCGAGGAAATTCAAAATGCGAAACTCAGTGGGTGTAAGGTCAACATGTGCGCCTGCAGCCGAAACTTCATGTCTTGCAGGATTTATGACAAGATCGTGAACATGCAGCACAGATTGATCGTCTGTCTTCTCAAGCCTTTTTCTTCTTAGAACTGTTCTCACCCTGGCCAGAAGTATTCTAGGGCTAAAAGGCTTTGTAATGTAGTCCTCAGCTCCCATCTCGAGCCCCAGCACAATATCCGCTTCTTCTCCCTTGGCGGTTACCATGAGTATGGGGATATGATTAATTGAAGGATCCTGCTTAATTTCCCTACATACGTCGAGTCCGTCCAATCCGGGTAACATAAGATCCAACAGTATCAAGGATGGAACAATGGAGCGAGCCTTTTCCAGCGCCTCTTCTCCAGTATTTGCCAAATCAACGGAGTACCCTTCCCTGGTCAAATTATATTTGATCAGTTCCAGGATATCCTCCTCATCATCCACCACTAATATTCTGGCTTTTCCCATTGTTCCCCGGAAAAACAACCGCAAGATCGTCCTTGATGTCAGCGCGCGTATGTTTTTTTGCCCATATTACAATATATCTTGGCTCTCATGATATGATTTTCTCTAAGACATAAAAATAATAGAGAACGTTACATTTTTCCTTTAACAAGCGCGGTCGAGCTGTGGATCGGCGAAGAGCCCGACCAATCAAGGCTCGATTTGACGCCTACCCCAATAAATCAGGAGTTACTCTCAAACTTCAAAAAGTCTATTCTAATCCAAAATTATTCTTATCAGGCTTTGGGAATATGATAAGCTTAAGTCCATGATACCCAGACTAACAAGTGTTGTAGGCGTTATCGCAATAGTGGCCCTTTGCGCTCTATTGTCTTCTGATAGAAAGAAAATCAAGTGGTCCACTGATGGCTGGGGATTCGCATTTCAGGTCAATTTTGGGCTATGGATCTGGAAGACCTATCCAGAAGCCATATTCAACGGCGCCCAAGAATTCTTCAATGGAATTTATAAATACGCGGACAAAGGTTCGGGGTTTTTATTCGGTTCTTTGGCCCAGAACGAGGACTTCATGATTCTTGGCTTGGGATCAGTCATAATCTTTGTTAGTTGCCTTATGGCCACCCTGAGCTTTTTAAGGATAATTCCCGCAATAGTGTACGGCCTGGCCAGGTTGATGCAAAAGACACTAAAGACATCGGGCGCAGAAACCCTTGGCGCAGCGCTTTTCATATTGATGGGAATCGAGGGATTGAGCGGCCTGAAGGACCATCTCACTCGGATGACCCGCTCAGAGTTGTTTACGATCATGACCTGTTTTATGGCTACTATAGCAGGATCGGTCATGGCTGTTTATGTGACGGTGTTCGGCGCGAGTCCTGGGCATATATTGGCTGCGAGTATCATGAGCGCGCCAGCGGCTATCGCGCTATCGAAAATCCTGGAACCTGAAACTTTAAATCCTGAAACAATGGGGTCTGTGCCTTGGAGCGCCCTAATACCTGAAGAGAACGGCTTATTTGAGAGCGCCACCCAGGGCGCGATCGACGGCCTGAAACTGGCCGCGGTTATTGGGGCCATTCTCCTGGCTTTTGTCTCCTTGCTCTCAATGCTTGACGGAATACTCGGTGTTATCGGGACATCTTTTGCAGGGATTGGGGGCTATATCTTTGCGCCTGTGGCCTTTTTACTTGGAATCCCATATGAGGATTGTTTGAACGCCGGAAAACTGTTGGCCCTGAAAACAGTCTTCAATGAATGGCTCGCGTACAGTCAGATGAAAGATATGTCAGCCGCTGGGGAAATAAGCGAAAGAACGAGGATGATATTGACTTACGCTCTTTGCTCATTCGCAAATTTTGGCAGCCTGGGCATACTCATAGG
>CAZFJT010000287.1:0-4997 GCA_964519135.1 uncultured Syntrophales bacterium
AAAAAGCTGAGGACTGGCTGGACGCTGATTAGCAATTTCCCTTTATATTTAGTATTCTATATCTAATAATAAAATAAAATTATTGTCATTATCTCATTAAGACATCTTTGACTTTAAAAAATGTCCCAACTCCTTGTCAACTTGTTTTATATGATCTACAAACCAACTGTGTAATTCATTAAGCAAATCAGAAACTAACTCAGCATCAATATTAGAGCCGGTCAATCTATCTTTCAAGTCTTGAACCCGTGACATAAGGTCTCTATGGGCGGATCGATGTTTTTCATAATTCGGATATTCGAACTGTATCATCAAGGCTTCTTCGTCTGTGAAATGCAACCTCGCGTAATCTGATATAAAACCTATAAATTCCTTAAGTTCTGATATCTTGACTCCATTCCATACGGATTTATAAAGAGCATTCACTCTCTCACACCATACTCGATGCTGATCATCAATCTTCGGCACATTAACCGATAGATCAGGAGTCCAATTTACCCCGGGAGCGCTGGCTGAGCAGTCACGGTCCAGGTAGAGTTCGAAATCTCTTGGTCTCAGGGCTTTACTAAAAAGATGTCCTTGCCATTCATCACAGTCCAGGGCCCATAAATGGCAAAGCTGTTCATTGGTTTCAATTCCTTCAGCTACAACTTTCAAGTCCAGACTATGCCCCATTGCCACTATCGCGGAAACAATAGCCCTGTTGCTGGAAGAATTCGCGATATCTTCAACAAAATCCCTGTCTATTTTTAACACATCAATTGGAAAGGCCCTGAGATAACTCAAAGACGAATATCCGGTTCCAAAATCATCAACTATAATCTTTATTCCTAAATCTCTGAGGTGTTGGAATATATTGCTTGTTGTCTCAATGTCCCTCATTGCCACAGTCTCTGTTAATTCAAAACTGATAGAATTTGGGTCCACATTGGTCTGATCAATTATTGCCCGGACACTGTTCAAAAAATTAGATCTGTTCAATTGAAGCCCGGAAACATTTATCGCCACACTGAAATTATTTCTGCCTTGTTTTTTCCATTCAGTAACAGCCTGGCAAGCCCTTCTGAAGATCCATTCACCTAATGGAATTATCAAACCGGTGTCTTCAGCCAATCTCACGATTTTTTGAGGCGGTATCCACCCCAGTGAGGGGTGATTCCATCTCAATAGGGCTTCAGCCGCGCAAATTTTACCAGTGGTAAAATTCACAACAGGCTGGTAATGCAATTCCAATTGCTCCTTTTCCAGCGCTTCTCTTAATGCGCTTTCCAATTGAGACCTTACCATTAATTCTTCGTTCATTTCCTCAGAGAAAAACTGGTAATTGTTCCTCCCTCTCTCTTTTGCTCGATAAAGAGCCGTATCAGCGTTCTGGAGCAGTCTATCAGGCCCTCGGCCATCATTGGGGAATAAGGCTATTCCCATACTGGTTGAAACAAATATCTCCCTGCCTGAGATCATACATGGCTCAGATATGCTTTCAAGAATTCTGTCAGCTATTCTATTGACTTCCTTGGTATCATGGAGATCTGGCGCTAGAACGGTAAATTCATCTCCTCCGAGCCTGCCTACAGTATCACTTTCCCTAACACAAGCGCGAAGCCTTTCAGCTACTTTTTCCAATAGAGCGTCCCCAACTGGATGCCCCATCATGTCATTGATATCCTTAAATCTATCCAAATCCAGTAAAATAAGGGCAACATTCTTATTAGAGCGTTTTGCCTTAACCAAAGCCTGTATCAAGCGATCCCTGAAAAGGGTTCTATTTGCCAAACCGGTCAATGGATCATAATGGGCCATCTGCTTCAACCTGGCCTCGGTTCTCTTAATATCACTTATGTCAGTGGAAAAACCCACATAGTGAGTTACTTCACCGTGATCATTAGTTATTGAGCTGATGGA
Organism: uncultured Syntrophales bacterium; assembly: GCA_964519135.1. Taxonomy (GTDB): domain Bacteria; phylum Desulfobacterota; class Desulfomonilia; order Desulfomonilales; family Desulfomonilaceae; genus CAZFJT01. The sequence continues at coordinate 1,903 of CAZFJT010000287.1, forward strand.
TAAAAGCTTTGGAAAATCCGTTCCATCTTTCTTTTTGTCCCATACCTCTCCATGCCAGTGTCCCTTCTCTAAAATCGTGTCCCACATATGTTTAAAAAATCTGGGACCCTGTTTATCGGATTTTAGAATCCTAGGGTTGCTACCAAGGAGTTCATCTCTCGAGTATCCGCTTTGAGCGCAAAAGGCTTCATTTACATAAGTTACATCACCGTCCGTGTTGGTTATTATTATGCCCTCACTGGTTTCTTCTATGATTCTATTGGCGAGTGTTAATCTCTTTTGGGCTGACTTTCTTTCCAAAACCTCGTTTTTCAAATCTTCATTGGATTTCTCTAATTCCCTTGTTCGTTCCTCAACCCTTTGTTCCAGGTTGTCATATGCTTCTATCAAAGCTTGTTCAGCTTTCTTCCTATCAGATACGTCCCTGGCGATTGACTGAACTCCAGTTATATGATTATCCTGCATAAGAATCTGGACATTATGTGATAACCAGATTATCTCGCCGGACTTGGTTTTGATCGGTATTTCGTATATTTTAGTTGGAATTAATTCTTCTTTTTGTTTTCTAAACTCCTCTTCCACATCATTTTTGTGTTCAGATTCCACAAAATCCAATATATTCTTACCAATAATCTCATCTCTGGAATAACCTGTTTTTTCAAGACCAACAGGATTTATCATAATAATCTTACCGTGATAATCAGCCTGCCAAATGATATCAGTGGCTGATTCCACTACGCGCTGATAGAGCTTCTCACTTTCATCTCTACGCTCCTCAGCCAATTCCCTTTTGGAAATCTCATTTTCAAGTTTTTTCGCGTACTTTCTTTGAATCTTGAGTTGTCTTTTTTCAGCGGTAAGATCCTCGATCAAAACAAGTATATGTCTTTGCTGTACAATTCTAATGGATCTAAAGCTCAATCTTGCCCAAATTTTATGCTCTGAGAATTCAAGAACACCTTCACACACCTGTGGAATCCTGGTTTCAAGGATCTTTTGTAAAGCATTTACAGGGCCGGCTTCAGTGAGCGCCTCTGAAAAGAAATTCGAAAAATCCTTGTCAACTATACTTTTGCAATCAGAAGTAAACCGCGCGCAGGCTTCGTTTGCCGCGACAATTTTAGAATCCTCGTCAACCAACAAACAGGGAATGGGTAATGATTGCAGGAGTCTTCCAAAAGTGGTGGCCCAGATGCTTCCACGCACATCAAAGCTGCCGGATTTGGTTAAATCTGAGGTCAATAAATTCTGCAGATCTATTGTGGCCGTTGAATCAATGACCCTAAAGCCTGATCCTGCTCTAATTTCATCAGCGCTATCAGTTGAAAAAAATAATTTGTTTTTAATCATTTGAAATCCAAAACACCAAAGATAACGGTGGATATTTGTCCAGCAAGCATAGAAAGATGTCAAATAATAAAGTCATTACAGGGGCTATTTGTATTTATCTAAAGTAATACACAACTTCTTAACAGTAACTAAGCTGGATAATTTTCTTGGTTATGGACAATTGATAATTTGCAAGAATGACATAATTATTCAGTTATCCAGCTCAATTTGCTCATAGTATATGTATGATTTTGAGGAAATACAATATTTAAATCAAAAAAACGTATGGATTCACTTAGGCGCCGTCTAGCCTGTTGGCGTGAGATCCGATTCGCTGTGTATTATTCGCAGGCTCAGGAAACTTCGCTCATCGGAATCACGCCGCCTTGCCCGGCTGACACTACTTCCCCCAAAAAAGTTAATAGATACAAAGAAACGGCTGAATTGTCGAGGCTAAAATGTAGTCTTAATAATATTTAGCGCTTTTTCATTCTTACAGAAGACAGCGGTAAGATCTGAGAAATCATTTGATCAAAAGACTTAGCCGCAGGAGAAGTTGGATATTCGGAGATAAACGGTTTTCCAGAGTCTGACGCGTCAACCATTCTTGGGTCTATAGGTATTTTGGCAAGCAGTTTGAATCCTGTTTCCTTTGCCAATCTCTCCCCACCTCCGGACTTAAAAATATTGTGGACAGCCGAACAATCGGGACATACGAATCCACTCATGTTTTCCACTATTCCCAATATGGGAATACCCAAATGTTTGCAGAACCTTATCGATTTTTTCACGTCTTTTAGAGCCACTTCCTGGGGTGTTGTAACTATTATGGCCTGGGATTTTGGAGGCGCCATTTGACATACTGAAAGGGGTTCATCACCTGTTCCAGGTGGAGCGTCAATCACCAGGTAATCAAGTTCTCCCCAGTCAGCCTCTGATATGAATTGCCTAATCATTCCATGCTTTACAGGGCCGCGCCATATAACGGCTTCGTCCTTTTGTTCCTTGATAACGAATTCTATGGATAGCACTTTCAAATTATCGGAATACCTAACGGGTACAAGCCCTTTTTCAGAAGTTCCCGCAACATCTTTATTTTCCAGTCCCAATAGTTTTGGAACACTCGGGCCGTGGAGGTCTATATCCAATAAACCCACCCTTCTGTCAGCGGCAGCCAAACCCGCGGCCAAATTCACCGCCACTGAACTCTTGCCCACACCTCCCTTGCCTGACAGAACCATGAGAGTATTTTCTATTCTCAATAAAGTGTCCGCAAGTTGCAGATCTTCCCTTAATTCCTGTATCTGTTCTTTTGTTAATGGTGGTTTCTTCTTCTCAGTCATTGTTTATGTCTCCTGATAAAGTTTCCTGTAAGCGTTTACCGTGATCGCCATAAGCATCTGGAATCACGATGGGGGAGGTCCTTGGCGGACGGCCATACGTGCGGTATATACAGTGTAGCGGCTCCATGATTTGGGAGGCGTTGACCGAAGGATGTATCGCCCTACGCGCAGTAACTCCCCATCCAATCGAACAGGGCGCAGAACCTATTGACGCCCGGTGGACCATTACAGTCTCCTAATAAGACTAAAAAATAAAAAAGGCGACCATGCGCCGCCGGAAATGAACCTTGTTCAAAGCATTGACCCTTTGAAGACCCCACATGTCAAGTGATGATATAGCCGAATTGTAAACATTCACTAATAATTATTGTAAGCGTTCACCGTGGTCGCCATAAGCATCTGGAATCACGATGGGGGAGGTTT
>CAZFJT010000288.1:0-4995 GCA_964519135.1 uncultured Syntrophales bacterium
TATGATATTATGATTGTAAAAAAGATGGATTACCATGAAACTCAGTGATAAGACATTCACAGTAAAGGCTGTTGTAACCATATTCGTCATCATTCCCGTGGTTGTGGAGTTTGCCGGTTTTCTGTTCGCTTCAGGCGCGATCCTGGGCTCTGTTCTGGTCTATTCCCATGAACTCACTGAAATTCCCGACATGGACGCGTACAGGCCAAAGACTGTTTCCACATTTTACTCTGACGACGGCACTGTAATAGGCATATTCTATGACCAAAAACGCTTTGTGGTACAGTTGGAAGCTATTCCCGAGCATGTGCGCAACGCGTTTATCGCGGCTGAAGACAGCCGTTTTTACAGTCATAATGGAGTGGATTGGCTCGGAGTGGCCAGGGCGACCCTGAATTTTATCAAAACAGGAAACGTGACAGGCGCGAGCACCATCACCCAGCAGGTGGTGAGAAATTTTCTCCTCACCCAGGCGAGAAAATTCAGCAGAAAGATGAAGGAAATAATCCTTGCAGGCAGGATGGAGCAGAAATGGACCAAGAACAAGATCTTGAGCGTATATCTCAATGAAATTTATTTGGGGGAGAGATGTTGGGGGGTTGAGGCCGCGGCCCTGAACTACTTTGATAAGCACGTGCAGCACCTCACACTGCCTGAGGCGGCCCTTTTGGCTGGAATAGTGCCAAGCCCGGCCAATTATAATCCATTTAGAAATGAGGAACGCGCCAATTTCAAGAAGATCAAAGTCCTGGAAAACATGCTCGCTGAAGGAATGATATCCCAGCGGGAATTCGAAATAGCCAAAGCCCAGAAGCTTGAGTTCAGAAAGGAGATCCGCCAACCCTTTGATCTTGTGCCTGATTTTGCCGAGGCAGTGCGCAGGTACGTTGTCCGCAAATACGGCAAAACCGCGCTTTATAATGAGGGGCTCAAGGTGTTCACAACGTGTAATGTGAATCTGCAACAGGCCGCGCGTAAGGCAATGACAAAGGGATTATCAGAGATCAAGGCCAGGCAGAAACAGCTCGCGATTCTAAGGGAGATCGATCCTGAGAACTTTGAGGAATTCCTTGAAAACAAGACAGAGCCAAAACTTGAGGAGGGCAATACATATCAAGGGCTTGTTGTTGAAGAGGTCATGGTTGGCAAAGGGAAAATACTCAAGGTCGCGCTAACCCCCTATATGGAGGGCAGGGTAAGGCTGAAAAGCGTTAAATCACCTTATAGGCTCGGGCATTACCTGGCCCTGAAAATGACGGGTGTTGAAGATGGGATTCCCTATTTCGAGCCCGATGAAACCCCCCTATTGCAAGGCGCGCTTGTATGCATTGAAAATAGAACAGGATTCGTGAAATCTTTGATCGGCGGATCATCAACCCAAAGATACCAATTCAACAGGGCCACACAAGCCAGGCGCCAGCCTGGAAGCGCTTTCAAACCGGTCATATACGCGGCTGCAATAGAAAAAAAGAGCTACAGCCCAGCGACGATAATAGTGGACGAATCTGTGGAGATAAAAATCGAAGGACTTGGGGAAGAGTGGCAGCCCAAGAACTCCGGTGGATCATTCATAGGCCCCATAAGCTTCAGAAGGGCCCTGGAGCTCTCAAGGAATATCTGCACAATAAAGGTGCTCATGGATATCGGCTTTGATCCAGTGATCAACCTTGCCGAGAAAATGGGCATACAGGCGCCCTTGGGCAAAAACCTCTCGTTGAGCCTGGGCGCGTCCGAGGTAACCCTCTATGAACTCACCTCAGCGTACACCACTTTCCCGAACAGTGGAGTTCACCTGGAACCTGTTCTGGTCCAGAGAATAGAGGATCGCCACGGAAATGTCCTTGAGGACAATACAACTATTCCAACAGTGGAAGAGGCGGCAATGCCTGCGCCTGTTCACAGGAAGAGCCTGCGAAGGGCGCCTACCGGTGAATTCGAATCCGAGGCCTATACTTATGTGGAAGTAGAGCCCACAACAAGCGCGATAACATCAAATGTGGTCGGTTCAATGGGCTTTGAAGGGGAACCCGCTGAATCGGTTGAGCCCAAGCCTCTGAGACTGGCGGATTCAGCTTGGGATGAGATCGGCAGAAACAAGTTAAAGGCCCCAAAATCCGGGCTGGTCATAGATCCTGAACCAAGGGAGGCCAACCCCGCGTTGTCCTCGTCAACAGCATACATAATGACCAGTCTGCTTCAAGGTGTCATTAAATCCGGAACAGGCGCAAGGGTCAGGAACTATCTCAAGAGAAAGGACCTTGCAGGAAAAACAGGGACCACCAATCACGCGGAAGACACCTGGTTCATCGGCTTCAATCCTGAATACACTTCAGGAGTATGGGTAGGATATGACGAAAAAAGACCCTTGGGTAGAAGAGAGGGTGGTTCCAAGGCCGCTCTGCCTATTTGGTGCTATTTCATGCGAACCGCGCTTAAGGATGTCCCCCAATCGGAATTCCCCATTCCACAGGATGTTGTCTTTAAAAGGATGTTCACCTTTAAAGGAAACTCCAGGTCCGGACCGGTCCCTGCTTTTGTTGAAGAGCCCGTGTACGCTCCATTTGCAGGAGAGACCCTGGTAATGTCACCCCTGGATCCGCCTGATCTTCTCAGGGAATATGCCCCGGGCCGTCCAACATTTCGGAGAGCTGAAACAAGCGAACCAGGGCCGTCAGTGAATAGACAATATCATGGCCAATATCAAGGCTATTATAACGATCAACGTGGGGCCCGAGTATCAGGTTCACAGGGTGTGAGGGCCAATGTGGTCCAGCCCGCAAATCGATCCGGCAGCTTGCCTGTCAATCAAATCCCCGCGGATGGGTATTCCGGCTACTATCGCAATGACCCGCAACCATACAATCAGCCACAAGAGGAGAATTTTAACGGAGGCCAATCATACGGATATGGCCAGCCTGAGTATCCGGTGGAACAGGAATTTTCGGATGATTGGAGCCAGGGGAGAGGCAATCCCAATCAGCCGGAAGCAAACCCATACACCCAGGAACCCGCGCCAGGGCCTAGGGAATTTGACGACCAATTACCCACAAACAGGAGGCCATCATCCTTAGCCCCCAATTCCAGGCGGCAATAAGAGTAAACCCTATACCATGAAGGTTGTTGTGGCAATGAGTGGCGGCGCTGACAGCTCCGCGTGCGCGCTATTACTTAAACAGAGGGGATATGAGGTACTTGGGGTCCATATAAGCGCGCTGGATGACTGGGAACCTTTATGGTCCCAAGCACAAAAGGCCGCCAAAGGAGTGGGGGTCCGCATAGAGCGAATCGACCTTAGACAACAATTCCAAAAATTGGTGATCAGTCCATTTGTACAGGAATACTCAAGGGCCAGAACCCCCTCCCCCGGTCCTGTATGCAATCGCGATATAAAGATGGGTCTCCTTTTGGAGAGATACATTCACAGGAATTTTCAGGCAATCGCAACAGGACATTATGCTCGAATAGCCCGAACTGAACATGGGCCATCCCTTTTGAGAGGTATGGATAAATCAAAAGATCAATCGTATTTTCTCTTCACTCTGCCCGGGCCGGCCCTTGAAAAGATGATTCTACCCATGGGAGATATGACAAAGAGTAAGACCAGAGAATTACTAAAAAACAATGGAGTCCCCATGTGGGACAAGGAAGAGTCTCAGGACATCTGCTTTCTTAAAGGTGATTATCGAGATTTTATCGCCAAAAGGGGCGTAAAGTCCAAACCAGGACCAATAATCAACAAGAGCGGCCATGTCTTGGGTGAGCATACAGGCGCGCCCAATTACACCATTGGCCAGAGAAGAGGTCTTGGGGTTTGCGCTGAACGCCCTTTGTACGTCATAAAAATAGACCCCCTTGAGAACTCCGTTATGGTGGGCTTTAAAGAAGACACCCTGGTCAAGGAATTTACAGTCTCAGGATTCAACAATCTCCTACATAGAAATTTGGAACAAAGGGATTCATTCCAAGTCCAGGTTAGATATAGGGCAAAACCGGCCCAAGCGCGAATTAAGGACATAAACGGGAACAACCTGCTCATTGATCTGGAAAATCCCGCGCCAGCGGTCGCCCCTGGACAGGCCGCGGTGTTTTACTTAGGAGACAGGGTAATTGGCGGTGGATGGATCAAGAGCGCCATCCCGATTTCCATCTCCCCGGGCAATAAAGAAAACGGTTTATGAAATAATGATAAAACAATCTTTGGAACAAAAACGTAACCGTCTGAGAGCCCTGCTGGAGCGATTGGCAAAAGATAGGGACGCTGTGGCCTGCGCTTTTTCCGGTGGAGTTGATTCCAGCTTCCTGCTCCTTGAGGCTGTGGAGACCCTGGGTTCGGAACGGGTTGTAGCTGTGACCGCAATCTCACCAACTATCCCCCCAGGGGAGATGGAAGACGCAGAAGATTTCTGTAACAGGTTGGGCGTGCGCCATGTGAAAGTGGAGACCAAAGAGCTTGATGACAAAACCTTTGCCTCTAATCCGGTCAATAGATGCTATGTGTGTAAGCGCCTCAGGTACAAGCTTTTAAAGGAATGGGCAGATGAAAATAACTATCAGATCCTTGACGGAACCCAGGCTGACGACGACCCTAATGAAAGACCCGGCATGGCCGCGCTCACTGAACTAGGCGTTCAAACACCTCTTGCCGAGGCTGGGATAGGAAAGGCCGACATCAGAGAATTCCTCGGATCCTATGGATTTCATAAGCTGGCCGAAAAATCGGCGCAACCTTGTCTTGCCACTAGAATACCCTTCGGAACCAGCATAACTGTTGAAGCTTTGGAAATGATAAGCTCAGGTGAAAAAATATTACGGAGCTTTGGCTTTGAAACAGTAAGGCTGCGGCGCCACTATCCTTTGGCAAGGATTGTCTTGGACAAGGAAGGTATTAACCGAATTTTATCAAATAGCCAATTAAGAGAAGAGATATTAGAAGCCCTGCTCCGGTTGGGTTACTCCCATGTGACACTTGACCTGAAAGAGTACGGGAGCTAGCCC
>CAZFJT010000289.1:0-4988 GCA_964519135.1 uncultured Syntrophales bacterium
GTCCATGACAATACAGGATTATTCGATAATTATCCGGCATCAAAGCAGCGACCATTGGGTATTGTTCTTCTTTCTCATATGAGGGAATGTTCAGGGCGCCCTTAACATGTCCAGCCTGGAAATCTTCTTTCTCTCTTGTGTCCACGAACACGGTTTCAGGATCCGAAAAAAATTCAAAGGCCTTATCATGATCTATTATAGTTACCATAACGCCAGACAATTCCACTTGTTCAGGAGGGACATAAATCCACGGAACAGAGGATCTGGATACACAATTCAACCCTACGCCGATAAGCGTCCCGATCACAGCTATTACAAGAGCCCTTGAGATTATTGACAGCATGTTTTTCATGAGCGAAATCTACCATTAAAGTTTTATATGGTTCAATACAAAAGGATTTAACCAAAAACCCAGTCAATCATGTTTTAATGCAGGTCATGCTATTTGGTCAAGTGATTCGCCCCCAGGTAGTGGGACGCGTTGGAAGTTGAAAGTAAGCCTTAGAATTATAGCGCTTCTCGAATTTATACGCCAAACGAAATTTAATTTCATCCCGGCCGACGAAAGTTGGAAGCTCGATGGGGAGGTCCTTGGCAGACCTCCATAAATTGCGTTTAGACAATCTTCCTATCCTATGGCTTGGAGGCGCTGATGGCGCCAGTTTGAGCCGTTCCGGACGGCTGGAGTCCGGTGAGAGAAGTTTCCTGAGCCTGCGAATTAAACGCAGCGAATCGGATCTTCCGCCAACAGGAGCGGGGGCGCCTGACCATTGGAGGTATAACCAAAGGAAGTTTGCTCGAGATGACCTTTTTTTATGTATCATATGAGTTCAGGAAGCAAGCGCTCATCTTACTGAGGATTACCAAATAATTAGGAAAATGTGTTGACAAACTGGTTGGACAACCTCTACCAATAGGCCCGTGCATTGGCGCGAAACAAATTATGAACTGTAGCGGAGACTTTTTTCGGACCAGAATCAAATTAGTTTTAGGATGTCTTATGAAGAAGGGGATTGCTGTTGTTAGCTGAAAAGATTCTCAAAGGAGATGTAAGGGCCACCGCTAGATTGATTCGGAAAATCGACGATGGCGACAGGGAGAGCCTTGACGATTTGCGGCTGCTCTACAGACATACCGGCAAGGCCCACATAGTAGGTTTCACAGGTTCCCCTGGTGTTGGTAAGTCCACTCTTGTGGACCAAGTTGTGTCGGTTTGTAGATCAGCAGGTAAAACAGTGGGCGTTCTCGCGGTTGATCCCACGAGCCCATTTTCAGGGGGCGCGATACTTGGGGACAGGGTGAGAATGCAGAAGCATTTCATGGATGATGGCGTGTTTATTCGTTCAATGGCTACTAGGGGGGCGTTTGGTGGGCTCACCAGGTCAACGGCCGACGCTATAATCACCTTGGACGCGATGGGTAAAGATATAATAATTGTTGAAACAGTAGGGGTGGGACAAGATGAGGTGGATATCGCGGATAGCGCGCACACCACAATCATGGTTACAGTTCCTGGAATGGGTGACGATATTCAGGCCATAAAAGCCGGACTGATGGAGATCGGCGACATATTCGTAGTAAACAAGTCCGATAGGGAAGGCGCTGCAAAAACCGTCAGAGAGCTTACAGTCATGCTGGAAATGTCCATGGAGAACTGTGAAGAAAAAGATTGGAGACCCCCAATTTTAGAGACCCAAGCGGTGTCAGGCTTGGGAGTCGATCAACTCTATGGGGCAATCCAAGATCACTGGCGACATATCACTTCTTCAGATCCGGTAAAAATGGAGTTACTACAGATGCGCAGAACACGTAAACAATTGTTGAGCCTTATGAGCCATACACTGATGTCCCATTTCTTGGACCATATAGGCGGAGAAGAAGGTCTCAGGGAGATCGTGGGTGAAATAGTTCATGGGAAAGGCGATCCATATGAAATAAGCCGGGAGTTGGCTCAACAGATCACAGGGGTCGGTGGGAGATCCTGAAGCTTATTATTAAGCCATAGCGAACCTATATTCACAAAGGATACTAAATTGTTTCCCTTCAGGTCTAAAAAGGTCAAAGAGGATCAAATAACAGGCGGCGCGGGGCCCATAAGGGATGATAGCGCATCCGACAAGCCGACGCCCAACAGATTGGAGATGGATCCACAATGGCTTTCGAGAATATTCACCATAATCCCCATTGCCTTGATCCTGTTAGCCGGCGCCAGCGCATTGTGGACCTATTTCTTTATTCTATCATTGCTGCCTGATATCAGGGCCGAGATCACCATGCCCTCCTTGTCCGAAGATGTGAGGGTGGTGAGGGACAGGCACGGAGTTCCCGGCTTGATAGGCGACAATGAACTGGACCTGTTCCACGCCCTGGGCTATGTGATGGCCGAAGACAGGCTATGGCAAATGGATTTTCTTAGACGCGCTGCCACTGGCCGCCTATCGGAGATATTTGGGCCCGAGTACCTTGATCAGGATCATTTCATAAGGTCTGTGTTGTGGTTAAGCAAAAAGGCCCAGGCAAGGGAAAAGGGAGACAAGGAGCAGAGCAAATGCGTGTCCATGTTTGTAAAAGGCGTGAATCGTTACATATCCAGCCATTACTCCAAGCTGCCGGTTGAATTTTCCCTGCTGGAATACAAGCCCGCGCCATTCACAGAAAATGACGTTATAGCAATTACAAGGGCCCTGGCGTGGGCCAGTTCGCCTTCCGCGCTGGTGGATCCTGTTATGACCAGGATAGTTTCAAAGTTAGGCAAAACAGAGGCTCAAAAGTTATTACCCTCTGATCCGGCCGCTGGTCCTCCCTTGATCTTGGATGTTTTCGCGAGCTGGAAACCTGAAGGATATTTTTTTGACAGATTCCATGGCAATGATGTTTTAGCGGCATTATCCGGTTTGAAGGGCGGCGCGGCCTGGGCGGTGTCTGGAGAAAAGAGCGGAGTGGGCAGATCCATAATTTGCTGGAACATTCAGCAAGCATTGTCTGCGCCCAGGTTTTGGTACAGGGCCAGGCTATCCACTGGAGATTTCTCATTGGCCGGCGCGTTCATACCAGGGACACCTGTTGTGATATCCGGCGCCAACAAAAATGTGTGCTGGGGCGCGATAACAGCGCCAATAGATGACGCAGATCTATTCCTTGAGTCCGTTGATACGGTCGGGCGTCCAAAGCGCTGGTTTATTGACGGCTGGACGCCGATAAAGGAGCGGGTGGAGAATTACAAACCAAAGGGGGGCGCCACAGAAACCAGGCCGGTGTACTACACTTCCACAGGGCCCATAGTATCATCATTAAAGAACAATCTGGCCATATCATTAAAATGGACCGGAATGGAAGGCGCTAATCTCCTAAAGACATTCTATAGATTGAATAGGGCGGCCAATGGCAAAGATCTCCTGGAAGCGGCAAAAGAATTAACCGCCCCTTGCATGAGCCTGGTTTGGGCTGACAGCGAACATAACTTCGGCGCGGTAACATGCGGTAAAGCCCCTTTAAGGCCTCCCCAGAGTGATGGAATAATACCAATGCCAGCTTGGACAGGGGCCCATGACTGGATGGGAACCATTACAACCCCTGAGTTGCCTGCTAAAATCAACCCTGCCAAAGGCGCGTTTGCAGTGGCCCAGGGAAGGCCCGGCGGGAGAGAATACCCCGTTTTCCTAGGGTGTTACTGGGACGTGGCTGATCTTGGGCCAAGGATAGAACAAATGCTCTTTAATGAGCCTGATCACAGTGAAAAGACATTTCAAAAGATTCAAACAGACTGCTTTTCTCCTACAGCTCAAGCCCTCAAACCAACTTTGATTAAAGCCATAAAGGCGAGCGGAGACCTGGATGAAACTGAAGCTGAAGCCTTTACAATCTTTGAATCCTGGGACTGTAAAATGGAAGGCCGGTCTCCAGCCGCCGCGATTTATGCGCTGATTTATGAAAGCCTGGTTAGGGAGTTATTTTACCATAGATTGGGCGACGATCTCTTCAATGCCTTCACCTTGCATAAACCAACGGTTAGAAGGGCTGTTCTGTCGGCTTTAGGGGATTCGGGCTCAGGATGGATAGATTCCAAGGACCGTGATCCCATACTTAGTAATTCATTCAAAAAAGCTATTAAAATGGGCGTCTCCAGAATGGGCTCAACCCCAAATGATTGGCAATGGGCCAAATTAAGCTCCACTGTTTTCAGACATCCTCTCACTTCCCACTCAAGACTATGGGAATTGGTTTATAATGTGGGGCCAATTAAAATGGAAGGTTCAGACGACACCATAAATTATTCAGCTTGGTCTTTTAGTGAGCCATTTAAGGTTACCGCGGCGGTTACACTCAGACAGACAGCGCAGATGATTTCCCCTCCGGACCTTATGGCAATAAGTCCAATGGGAGTGTCAGGGCATTTTTTTTCGGGCCATTACAAGGATCAAATGGAGAACTGGCTATCCGCGCGCCTATTTAGAGACCCCATTCAAAAATCCGATATACGTAAACACGGTTTTGACACTGCATTGTTCAAGGCCACAGCAGCCTCTTCAAGGTTCAAGGCCCATATGGATGGCAACGAATCCATCGGACCAAGGGAAAATGATACTGAATCTGGAAAGAACAGTGTGGATGCGGAGGCAAGAGGGGATGGTCAAAGGGCGATGCGAGGGAAATCCAGAGAAGAAATCATGACCATCAGGTGATTGTGTTGTACAGCTACTCATTAAAGCTATTAATATTGAATTCAGGGCGCCCGGCGTTCCGATTGGCTGTGTTCAATTCCCAGGCTCAACAAACTTCGCTCATCAGGGGCCGGCCAACCCCATATATAGCTAATATTCTAAAGAAATTGGTGTTACAATAATTAGGAGCGATTTTTAGACCCACTAAAGAATACTTAGGAAAAGCTCGGTGGATATAGTAACTCTCGAAATAAAACACGGAATGAAATGAAATTTCATTCCGGTCCGCAATGGTCGGACGCTCGATGGGGAGGTCCAGGAGGGGAG
>CAZFJT010000290.1:0-4944 GCA_964519135.1 uncultured Syntrophales bacterium
CTCAATATTTGATAGTTCGTGTTCAATGACGTTAGTGTAAGATATTACGACGCGAGCGGGTTAGTAATAACTTCGACGCGATCATCTTTAAGCCCTGTGCTCATAAAATCTCTATAAGTAAAAATTGCCCCATTTTGCTCATCTCCTAATGAGGTAAAGATTAACTTGGGCGCCTCTTCCACAGCAAAAGTGAACGCTTACATTGCAAGCTTTTTTGATTTGACACCAGTAGATAAAAGCGCGAGCCTGATAGATGTAATGGGTATTTTGGACGAAAGATCACCTCCTATAAATCTATAAACCAACCGATCAGTTGGAAATCTACATATTTAAAATCACTATCAACATTGTTATGGCTTCAGGGATAGATGCAAAGGCTTGCGCTATTTGAGTTTGCCGAGCATCGGGATTTAGTGTGCTAAGCCAATAACCCATGAGCGACCATAGGAGGGCAATATGGCCATTATTACTATTTCAAGGGGTTCTTACAGCAAAGGCAAGGAAATCGCTGAAAAAGTCGCGGAAAGACTCAATTATGATTGCATTTCCAGGGACATCTTACTTGAAGCGTCCCAGCATTATAATGTGCCTGAGATAAAACTTGTCCGGGCTATACACGACGCTCCTACTGTGCTGGACAGGTTCGGTTATAATAAGGAGCGTTATATGGCGTATATTCAGTGCGCTTTCCTGGAACACGCGCAAAAGGACAATATGGTGTATCATGGCCTCGCGGGTCAGTTCCTCATCGCGGGTGTTTCCCACGTTTTAAAGATCAGAATTATAGCTGAAATCGAGGACAGGGTACGATTGGAAGTGGAGAGGGAGAACATACCTGAAGAAACCGCATTAAAAACGATCCGGAAAGATGATGACGAAAGGAGAAAATGGGCTCTAACCCTATGGGGTAAGGATTGCTGGGACCCGAGCCTCTATGATTTGATAATACACGTTCATAGATTAACCACTGAAAACGCGATAGACCTGATATGCGATTCCGTAGCCGGAGAGCAGTTCAAGACCACTGCGGAATCCCAAGCGAAAGTTGAGGACTCATTACTTGCCGCGCGGGTAAAAACAAAGCTTGTGGATCATTTGCCTGGATGCAAGGTCGGCGCTAAAGATGGATCGGTTTTTGTCAATGTTCAGGAAGAAATAAGCAGGGAGGCAAAAATAAAGGAAGAGATCATGGCTTTGACACATGGAACCCCTGGGGTCCAAGAGGTAAAGGTCCACATATCCCCTGCCGTGATATAGGCCTTCTGTGGCCGAACTGATAAACGTAAGTGGGCGCCGGTAAGTATTCTTGTACCGCGCCCATAATAACTAAGGGCTAACTGATAATTTGAATTTTTGGTTGGTTCTACCCAAGGTAAAGGAATCGATCCCGAATCACCAGGGTATGGGTATCATTGCCGCAGTGGTTTCTACTACACCTCTGACCACTCTGTCAGCGGCGACCGCAAGTGTTGGAACCACATCTCTATCTGGAGGAGGGTCTGCTGCGCTAATGGGATAGTTTGAGCCAACTGTCGCGTCCAGTTCGGCAAGAGCCGCATGAACCTCTGCGGCTGACATTATGCGGTTTATGTCATCTTCCAGCATGTCCGCTCGAATCGCTTGTCTGTCTATGCGTATAATCTTTCTCTGGGCTTCCCTTTCCTTAACATCTTCCACATCCCTGGCTACTCTCAGCTTCTCCCTTTCACCTGATAAAAGCCTCTCAAATTTCTTGTATTCTTCTATCGCGGAAATTGCGTCCAGCACACTGATCTTGACCTGTGACAGGAGACCCATGGATACAAGGGCTGTTTCCCTTTCAGTCTTAATGATTTTATTTGAAGCCGACTCCTTTTGGAAAAGATCAGCCGCAAATTCCATGAGATCCCATGTAATTCTCATTCCACCTTCTGACCAATCATTGTGCAATAGGAACTTGTTCTCATCTCTGTAATAGCCAAGATAGCCTTCCACCTTTGGGAAGCACTTTACGATCAGGCGCTTGTATTCATCCACAGAACTCAGGTGCGCGAGGTCCGCTTGATAGGCCTCAGGCCTGTTCACAAGGGCCAGCTTCTCGAGCTTGCATGAATCAAGGCAGGCCTTTGGCAAGGGGAACAGCGCTCCCTCAAGCTCCATGCAACTGGTTGGGCAAATATTAAGGGAAGTGGCCAACAGCTCTCTCTGTTTCTCTATTCCCACCTGAACATCAGCCAAGATTCTCCTGGCCTGGGCCAGCATATCCTTTGCGTAAACTTTTTCTTGAGTATCAATGAGGCCCCTTGAGGCAAGGGCGCCTAGGTCTCTTACTATGCTCCGTCTGTCGTTAACCAGTTGTTTTGCCTTTGGCAGGGCCATGTTCAGGGCAAGCAATCTATAGAAGACACCCTTTACATTGGATACGAGCTTTTGGGCGACTCTGACCCTCTGATATCTCGCGTGGGTGGCTTCATTACACTTTATTTTTGAAACGTATCTCGCCATGGCCGCGTCCATTGGAGACCATCTAATCTCAGCCTGCCATTTCCTGCCATATCTCTCACGGCCTGTGGAGAACCTGGTTACACCTGTCCCAGGCGCAGGCCCAAAGGTCTCGTAAAGTCCTTCTGCGCCGATGACATCACTCCTGCTCCATGAGTGCCTGTCCCTTAGGGTCAATTCATATCTGCCCTCAACCTTTGGGAGCATCCTCATCTTGGAACTCAAGACTTCAGCGCCCCTAACCTGTTCTTCCCAAAACGCGGTTTGAACATCCAAGCTGTTTTTAAGGGCAAGACCGACACAATCATGAACATTAAATACCGAACATCCACCCTTTACAGCGGCCGCGGGCCTTGCTCTCAGGGTGCTCAACACATTGGTTGCGTTGTTATAACGCATTTTAACGAGATTGGTTTTACATGAAGTCAGGACAAGGGAAACAAGAACTAAGAGCAATAATATCGAGGTATTCCAGACCAGTTTACCTGGTTTGATCATATCTTTACAGCATAGAGCGCGCGTCTCACCACCAATAATATGACGCTTGGAAACCATACCCACTCCACAAAAAGCCGAATTACATAATTTACACAAATACAATTGGATGGTGTGAATATATCAAAATTAAGATCAAACGTCAAGATTCTTGGGCGGATAAATCGGTCAATAATGGGCTTTTTTAAAGTGTGTTTTACGAAAGATAAACCTATGCGCTAAGCAGTCAACATATAATTATTACAATGCTTTGCAACTTTTATCGAAACTTATTGCGGTTACGCCTGTTGTCTAAGGCATAATTTGCAATAATGGAATTCGCGCGTAGGTTTGAATTCAAAGGCTTCTGGCTATACACGTTCTGCAGAATACCATATTTAAATGCTACAAATGATGGACCAAAGACCTCATTCAGGGATTAGTAACCTTCCGGACATACCCACTTCCAAATCGCCCTTTGAATTATCTATGAGAACATGAACCCTCTTGCTTTTGGAAGCAGGATCTATTAAGCTGGATATTTTTTCTATCTTCCCCTGGTAACTGTTCCCCTTGTAAACAAATGTGGCGTTTTTCCCCAACTTCAGAGCCGAAAGCCTGCTCTCCGGCCAATTCGCGCGAGCGTATACCTTGCTAGTGTCAACTATTTCAAATACTTTTTCCAGATAATCCACAGTTTCATGGGGATCCTTGTAAAGCACAGCTATATTGCCTGAGAATGGCGCGTTTAAAATGCAGGCGTCCAGATCTATTTCCGCTTGCTCCATTTTGTGGGCGGCCTCTGATTTTCTGGATTCAAGTATTCTAACTTGGGCCTGGGCCTTTAAAAGATCGTCATATGTTGTGGCCCGCTTTTCCCAGAGATCTTCCTGAACTTCAAGCTCTTTTCTGGCCCTTTCCAATGTCCTTGATACTGCTTCGTAATTGCCGCGGAACTCCCCAAGGATTGCCGAATAGCGTGGTTTTGACACTTCAGCCACAACAGCGCCATCTTTGACCTTCTCGCCCTCTTTGTAATTCATGGTATGGAGCACTCCCCTTACAGGGCTCCCCACTGTCGCGGATTGAACCGGATAAATAACAGCTACCGCGCCTTGCTGGTCTATGTTGGTAACCGAACCGCCGGAAGAATCCTGGGATGACTGGGCCCAGGACGAACCAGCGCTTATCGTCAAAATCATGATCCCCAAAAGAAATTGCCTGAAGCCAGAACAGTCCAACATGCGTTTCTCCAATCTATACATATTTTTTTATCGATTATTGCTGTATTTAACTAACGATCTTTTGCTCAGAGGTCTCTTGCGCGCCGCCTTGTAAAGACCTGCCAAGCGCGTCATATAGGGCCTTGGCCTGGAGGTGGGAGAGATATATCTGTCTCTCATAAACTTCCACCAACTGCCTTTGGCCTTTGTCATCTGTTCTGGGGCGCACTTTGCCAAAAAGTATCGATATGTCGAATGGAGTGGTCTCAAGCATTGTACAATTGGAATAGTACGCGTCTTCCTTTGTTGAGATCAGTTTTGGTAATCCGGTTCTTTGTTCATTTTGTTGTTCTTCAGCCATTTAAGAGCTCCTTGACATGAATCTTAATCTTATAAAGTCGTAATCAACTATGATATCTTTTGAATTTCAATACTTGGCCGGTATTTGAAACACCTGGACTCATGATAAGTAAAAACCTATCGAGTAAAATATATGTAAATAAAAGGAGAATCAACATCAATTATATTGACTCTCCCATTAAAGATCATTGACCTGCTATATGACTGAAAATCAAAGCTTCAGTATATCCGCCACTTTTAATTCATCCAATTCAAAGGCCATTGATTCTCGAATTGGATGATGATCAAAGTCCAGCCTCTTGCCTTGATCAACCGCTTTCCCGTATCCCTCCAATGGAGTGTGGGGAGCGACACTGCCGCCAATCTCTAGACTGGGCTGCTTGAGGTCCATTCCATTCCATAAATG
>CAZFJT010000291.1:0-4936 GCA_964519135.1 uncultured Syntrophales bacterium
GGAGAAAAGAACGCGTTTTTCAGGGGTTTTAACCGGGTCTTTGACAGAATAGCCCAAAAATATACGGCAATAGTCGCCATGGGGGTAAGACGGCTGGGCATAATGGCCATTTTGTTCATTGGCCTGGCTGTGCTGGGGGGCTATGGATTCGGCTCGGTCCCAACAGGATTTTTGCCTTTGGAAGATGACGGCTTAATCTTGGTCAACGCGCAGCTCCCGGATGGCGCGAGTTTGCCCAGAAGTATGAGTGTGGTTAAGGAAGCTGGAGAAATAGCCAAGGAACAGGAAGGTGTGGTCAATGTTGTTGGTTTGGTGGGGTACTCGATGATCGACAGGGCCAGATCAAACCTCGGCTCATTAATAGTGAGTTTGGCGCCTTGGGAAGACAGGCTTCCTGCGGGTTTATCCAGGGACGTGATCATGGGATCGTTGCAAGCCAAATTCAGTAAAATTGAAGAAGGAACTGTCTTTACATACACTTTGCCTCCCATAATCGGCCTGGGGACTGGAGGCGGCTTTGAAATGCAGCTCCTTGACAGGGCAGGCCTGGGTTTTGAGACATTGCAAAACGCTGGTTTGGAATTAATGGCTGCAGGAAATCAACAGCCGGGTTTGCAATCAGTAATGACCACATTCAGGGCTACCTATCCAAATGTCTTTGTGGAATTGGACAGAACAAAGGCCATGAGCCTGAATGTGCCGCTCCAGGAAATCTTCTCTACAATGGCTACCTATTTGGGAAGCACATATATTAATGATTTCAACATGTTCAACAGAACCTGGCAGGTCAGGGCCCAGGCGCAGAGTCAGTTTAGACGCAGGCCTGAAGATATCGCAAAGTTGAAGGTCCGCAATAGTAAAGGGAACATGGTTCCCTTGGGAACACTGATAGAGGTAAAAAGAAAGGTTGGCCCAATGAGGGTGGATAGGTACAACCTCTTCCCAACCTCAAAAGTCATGGGATCGCCCGCGCCTGGATACAGCTCAGGTCAATCCCTTAACATGATGGAACAATTGGCGGACCGGATCCTGCCTGTGGGCATGGGATATGACTGGACCAATATGGCCTATCAACAGAAAAAGTCATCAGGACAGGGTTCAATAATCTTCGCGCTGGCCATTGTTGCTGTAATACTCATATTGGCCGCGCTGTACGAAAGCTGGACCGATCCATTGGCCGTGGTCCTTGTGGTGCCCATGGCTGTTCTGGGCGCCGCGGCCGGTTTGCTTGCAAGGGGCATGGATAACAATCTTTACACCCAAGTGGGATTGGTTCTGCTTGTGGGCCTGGCTTCAAAAAACGCCATACTAATAGTGGAATTTGCCAGGGACGCGCGCAAAGGTGGAATGGGGGTTCTGGAGGCCGCGGTCCAGGGTTCCAGATTACGCTTCAGGGCGATCCTGATGACGGCCTTTTCTTTTATCCTTGGAGTTCTGCCTTTGGTGGTGGCCTCAGGCGCGGGCGCGGTAAGCCGTCAGTCTGTGGGAACAGCCGTATTCGCGGGCATGTTGGGCGCTACCATTCTTGGGATATTCTTCACACCTGCCCTTTACGTGTTTATGCAAGGAAGAAAGGCAAGACAAAAAGAAGCGCCGGAGGTCCATAAACAGTAACCTCAGGCAGGGTGATGTGAGCTAAAATGCCTTATCAAAAGGAGTTTGGCGCCATGAAAAAGAATGGAATCATTTTTATCCGCGTTGTCTTCATATGCTCATTGGTAATTACCATAGGCGGCTGCGGCGATCTTAAGGAGCGCTTGGAGGGGGCCGAAACCGAAGTTATAAAACTCACCAATGAAAACACCGTTCTTAAACAAAAAATGGAAAGCCTTGAATCAAAGATTCAAAGAACCACCGATGAGATCAATCAGCTAGAGAGCCAATGCGCTGATTTGAGATCCGCGTCCGAAAAGCTGAAAGCGAAAAACAAGAAAATTTTGGCCAAATATGTAAACCTTGAGAAATCCCGCGAAAAATTAAAAACAGAATTGGAAGACTCGAAAGAGCGGAATAAAGAGCTCAACGAAACAATAGAGGCACTCCGCCTGAAGATTTCAGCTCCTGAAAGTGAAGAAATTCGTCCCAAAGACCAAGAGATGGAATCAACTACAACCGCTCCCCAAGAGAGGTCAGAAGAAACCTACTCCCAAGCTGGAGACCAAACTAAAACCGAACCCAAGGAGATTGCCCGGGATGAATCCCCTACTCCCTGTGATATGGTGATAAATTTCATGAAAAGCTCCAGTCGGGCAATAAGGGACTTAAAGGGAGATGAGCGCGCCAAGGAATTGGAGAGGATAGCGGCTGATTACGATCCCAAGATGGAAGGCGCCCCGCAAGAAGCCATAGATGCGGCAAAAAAGTGGGTAATCAATGTCTCAAAAACATGGGATAAAGGCTCCAGTGAAGGCATATTCAGAACATTGGATCTAAGGAACAAAGCCCTGAAGGCTTGTGGGATATCTCCTGAGAACGCAGGGTTTTAAGATTAGTATTTATCTCTTCTCATAGCTACGCCGGCCATTATTCCCACTGCCATGAATGACACCATCAATGATGAGCCGCCGTAGCTCATGAAACTCAAAGGCGCTCCCACCACAGGGATGAGCCCTGACACCATACCCACGTTCACAACCACATGCCAGAATATCAAGACTACGCAGCCAAAGGCGAGAATCCCTCCAAACTTGTCTCTGGATTCCGCGACTATGGTCAGGCCCCGCATAAATAAAGCGGCAAACAACATCAGAGTAACGAAACATCCAATAAAGCCAAATTCTTCAGCAAGAACCGAAAATATGAAATCAGTGTGCTTTACAGGTAAGAACATCAACTGATTTTGGGCGCCTTGTAAAAAACCCTTGCCAAGTACACCGCCCGACCCAATTGCGATCTGGGATTGTAGAATATGATAACCCGCGCCCAATGGATCGAGATCAGGATTAAGGAAGGTAGTGAGCCTCCTTTTTTGATAGTCAAACAATATTCTATCGCTAAGAAGGTACAACGCGGGCGCGAGAATTGCGCACAAACCGGCCAGCCACAATAATGACCTGCCGGAAGCCGCTGCAAAAAGTATTATGGAAGCGGCTATCAACAATATGACTCCAGCGGTGCCCAGATCGGGCTGGACTAGAACAAGGCCGAAAGGTACTGCCACAATCAACGCTGGTTTGATCAAACCATCCAGTGTATGCGAGTCCGCTGAAGGGGTGTCCTGATAGTATTTTGCCAAGAATATTACAACAGCCAATTTAGCGAATTCCGACGGCTGCACCCTCATGAAGCCTAGTTCTATCCATCTCCTGGAGCCGGCTGTGACCTTACCGAACCCCCACACGAAAATCAGTGCGATTACCGTCAACAGGAACAATGGTATCGCCCATCTCTCCAGCCAATGATAGTCCACAAATATCAAGGCGGTAAGGACCGTAATCCCTAAACAAAGCCACGCCACTTGTTTTAAGAGAAAGATTCTCCCCATTGGCCCCATGGTGGTTGTTACACTGTACATCATTGCCAGACCTATGGAAGCCAAACCCAGGACTATCAATACCGTGGGCCACTCAAAGTTATCAAAAGACTTTCCGCTCCATTCATTTTTAGTTAGGGGCATTTTGGATTGGACCTCATATGAGACTTCGAAGATTCTAACTCCAAATCATCTTCTTCAATCCTCATCTGATTCTTTGATACCGTAATATCTTTTGATAACCTTTTTGGCAATGGGCGCGGCTGTTCCCCCACCTCCCCCGCCATGCTCCACAACCACAGCTACGGCTATTTTCTTGGGCCTATCTTCCACATAGGCCACAAATATCGCATGGGATCTTTCGTGGTATGGGGCGTCTTCCTTATCCAAAACCCCTTCCCTGGACCTGATAACCTGTGAGGTGCCAGTCTTACCAGCCACAGTAAGTCCATTGATTCTACAATTCTTCCCTGTGCCCTTTGGGTCGGAAACAACTCCCACCAATGCTTTTTTGATCAATTCCCAATCTTGATCTTTCATGGAGACGTCCCACCGAACCACAGGATCGCTCTTATATATGATCTCTCCGTTATGGGCCTTTATCCGTCCCACAATTGACGGTTTCATGACTTTACCCTTGTTTGCAAAGGCCGCTGTAGCCAAGGCCAGTTGCATAGGGGTACATACCACATATCCCTGGCCAATGGATGTGGTCACGGTTTCCCCATCCCTCCATATCTCTCCATATGTCCTTAATTTCCATGCCGGAGTGGGAATCAGCCCTGGAAGTTCCTGAGGTAATCCCAAGCCGGTGGGTTTTCCCAATCCAAATAGGGCCGCATATTTTGCAATCTTGTCAGGCCCAAGTTTTAAACCAAGTTCATAGAAATATGGATCACAGGACTCAACCAAAGCGCGATTGAAATCAACTTTTCCGTGACCTGTCCTTTTCCAACACCTGAATGTAAGACCTCCCACATGAAATTTTCCATTGCACGTGATTTCAGACTCAGGATTTATAATATTTTCAGATAGCGCGGGTACGGCCAAAACCATCTTGAATACACTGCCAGGGGGATAGAGGCCCCTGATGCTTCTGTTTTCCATTGGATGCAAAGGATCCTTGCTTAGATTATCCCATTGGCGCCTGGATATGGAAGGGGTGAAAAGATTCAAATCATAGCCCGGCTTGCTCACCATTGCCAATATTTCCCCTGTATCAGGGTCTACGGCAATAACAGCGCCCGCGCGATGCAAAAATACACTCTCCACATATTTCTGGAACTCCAGATCTATTGTAAGCTCAATTTCCGCGCCGGGCTGGGCTTGTTTGATAATTTCCCTGCTGATACGCCGGCCTTTGGCGTCTATCTCAATTCTCTCCCAACCGTCAACCCCTCTTAGTATGTTCTCGTATTCTTTCTCAAGCCCGGTCTTTCCAATGTAATCCCCTGAGTAATAACC
>CAZFJT010000292.1:0-4903 GCA_964519135.1 uncultured Syntrophales bacterium
ATTCGCAGGCTCAGGAAACTTCACTCATCGGAATCCCGCCGCCTTTGGCTCACATTATTGCGACTGTACTTGAAGGTCCGCAACTTGGTATGAGTGATAGAAAGTAAGTGGTCCATTGAAAGCCATGGCCCTATGGAATGTTCCTGTGGGCCATGCCTTTTTTTTAATTACGCCATCTATCGCCTTGGCGGATATCCCTGGAGTCCATCTCAGCAATCAAACGTGACCTGACACCCTCTTTGTCGTGCATCCACCTTGGCGCGAGCATGTCTACAGGATGTGGGTCAGATGTGAGCCTGTGAATTACCATGTCAGGTGGTAAGGTTTCAATTACTTCTATGGCCGCGGATCCGGCCTCTTTTTCAGTCAAGGGCCTATAATCTCCTGTAAGATATTCCTTCTCCAGCATGGAACCTTTTACCACATAAAGGGGATGGATCTTTATTCCCCACACACCTGCGTTTCCAATGGCTCGGGCTGTTTGGACCATATGATCCTGTGTTTCCCCAGGCAGTCCGAGTATCATATGGGCCACTGTCAACAAATCCCGCTTCTTGGTCTTTTCAACAGCCTCAAAGAATATCTCCGGTCCATGGCCCCTGTTTATACGTTTCAATGTATCAGTGTGAACGGACTGTAATCCATACTCTATCCATATTAGGCGATTATTCTTATATGAAGCTATGAGATCCAGGACATCATCATCTATACAATCGGGCCTTGTTCCTATGGCAAGACCCACCACTTCCGGCCTGCTCAGGGCCGCGGAATATATCCTCTCCAACTTGTCAATTTGAGCGTAGGTATTTGTAAAGGATTGAAAATAAGCGATGAATTTCTTGCTCCGGAATTTCTTGGAAATCATTCGTACACCACGATCAACCTGTTCTTCTATGGACAGCCCCCTTCTATGCGCGTCCGATCCAGCGCCCCTTGGGTTGCAATAAGAACAGCCGTTCGCGCCCTTTGTTCCATCCCTGTTTGGACAGCCCAAGCCCGCGTCGATGTTCAGCTTTCGAACATTCACCTTGAACCTGGCCTTTAACCAAGCGGACAGATTATTGTATCGGAGCTGAGACATTGTATTCCCATGTGCCCTGCAAACTTCCAACAAGTATCATCTTGTGTAATAAGATCTCACAATGTAAAAAATTTCCATTAAACAGTAATTCATTGGAGACACCCAATTGGCAAAACAAATAATATTCTCATGTTCCCAATGTGGCAAGCAACTGCCTAAGTGGATGGGCAAATGCCCTGGTTGTGGAGAATGGAACACCGTCGTACAAGAAGATCCCAAAAAAGCCAAATTAAAAAAGGTGTTTCACATTTCAGACCAAGACTCGGCCATAACCCCCATAACTGAGATCAGCCCTGATGAACGCCCCAGATTGAATACCGGTATAGCTGAATTGGACAGGGTTCTTGGAGGCGGACTTGTACGGCGCAGCTTAACTTTGATTGGCGGAGATCCGGGCATAGGTAAGAGCACACTTTTGACCCAGGCCCTTGGCGCGTTGGCAAAATCAGGGGAGCGTGTACTATATGTTTCAGGTGAAGAGTCCGCTGAACAGATCAAACTCAGGGCAAAGAGGTTGGACGCAGAGAATGAGAATTTCCTATTGATGACTGAAAACGAGCTTGAATTAATTCTTCAGTTGGCCTCTGAAGTCGATTACGATGTGTTGGTCATTGACTCAGTGCAATCCGTATTCACCAGGGACTTTGATTCGTACGCGGGCAGTGTGGGCCAGGTGCGGGCTGTGGCGGGCAAATTGATGGAGACTGTGAAAAGGGGCCAGGCCGCTTGTTTTATTGTGGGACATGTGACCAAAGAAGGCGCGATAGCCGGACCAAGGGTCCTGGAACACATGGTGGACGCGACACTCTATTTTGAAGGTGAAAGAAACCATCCTTACAGAATACTCAGGGCCGTGAAAAATCGGTTCGGGGCAATCAGCGAAATCGGCGTCTTTGAGATGTCAGAAGAAGGATTGCGAGAAGTGGTGAACCCATCGGAGCGGTTTTTGGCTGAAAGGCCAGAGGGCGTTTCAGGCTCTTGCGTCACAGCGCTGGTTGAAGGAACCAGGCCGATTCTCGCGGAAATTCAGGCCCTTGTAAGCGGACCCGCGCCGGGACAGGGAAGAAGAACCTGCCTTGGGGTGGATCCCCAAAGGCTCTCACTCATGACGGCCGTATTAGAAAAGAGATTAGGGCTAACCCTTTTTGACCAGGACATCTTTCTTAACGCGGTTGGAGGAGTGAAGGCCTTGGCGCCCGCCGCGGACCTTGCCATAGCTTCTTCCCTATTGTCATCATTCATGGACAAGCCTATCCCTGAAGGGACAGTAATATTTGGGGAGGTAGGTCTGGCCGGTGAGGTCCGCAGGGCTGCCAGAGCAGGGGCCAGGTTTTCTGAAGCCGCAAGGTTAGGATTTGAAACTATTATTGCCCCAGAGGCCAATGTTGAAGAGGCAGCGAAAATAAAAGGCCCTCAACTCAATCCAATAGCCCGTGTGGATCAACTCAGCGACATACTATTCGACCAACGCAAGTCTAAGAAATGATCTCAAATGGATATTGCGGCTATTAACAGCATTAATAGGTTCTGGAGCTTAGTTTATATGGAGACTAAATGAGATGGAGACTAAATGAGAAAAATGAATTCCAGGATCGCCTCGCGTATCAGGCGATACAGACTCGAAAGAGGAATAACCCTGAACCAATTGTCTGAAAGAACAGGGATAGCCGCATCCACTTTGAGCGCAATGGAAACCAACAAGTCTTCCCCAACTCTTAATACTCTTATAAATATCGCCAAGGTGTTTAATGTCCGAGCCGGTGAATTCCTTGACGCGGTTGCGTACCCTTCGGCAAGATCGATACCATTAGTCCGCGTGCACAAAGAAACCCAGGATCAAGTCCATTTAAAATATGAGGAAGATGACACCATTACTCCAACGGCCAGGCTCGACGCTAGAGTTATATCCTTGGCGCCCAACCAACCGGATCTGAGCGTGGAGACAATTGCAAATGAGATGATTATCACCATTATCTCAGGGTCTGTACAGGCTGTTGTTGATGGAGAAACATATATAATTGACGGCTCATGGAGTGTTCACACCATTGACGCGACTGAGATCGTCCTGAAAAATCCATTGGATGTGGAATCCAGTGTATTGGTAGTCTGTGTCAAAAGCTAAAAGCACACTACCAATGTGGGCTCTTATTTAATGTACCCTTCCTTTTTAAGGGCCTTGAGAAGCTTATTCTTTGCTCCCCTGGGCACTTGAATAGTATGTTCTAGCGGTCTGCGCCTTGAGCCGGACTCAAATTTGGCCTTATCCCAAAAGGTCTGGGTATTAAGCGACCAGATCTCTCTGGGTGTTGTTCCCAGCATTTCGGCCATTTTCACAAGGGTGAGATCCTTCCTCAATTTGAGCTTGTGAATCCTGTCATATGACATTTTTTTGGGGAGTCCGAGGTTTAAACCATAGTAGTCTCTGTATTTGCTGATGAGCCCCAAAGCGATCCATCTGGGAACATATTTTTCCGTCTCCTGGGGCAATGGCGTATCCCAGTATGACTTTGCCCCGTATTGGGACATTCTCTGTATTACCCTTGCCGGACCTGCGTTATATGAGGCTGTTGTGAGCATCCAATCCCTGAAACCTTCCCTCTCCCTCTCTCCCTCAATTCGCACTGTTCTGACCCTGTTCATGTAAGCCAAATACCTTGCCGCGCTATGGGTGGACATGATCAGATCCGCCCTTTCATCCCTCCATGACTCCATTCTCATGGACCAGTCATATTCCTTTGCCCCTGCAGGTCCCTTTTTCGCGGTGCCTTTCATAAATTGCCAATACCCATACGCGCCTGCTGATGAAAGGGCTCTGCTGTTATAACTGCTTTCTATTGCAGCAAGATAAATATACTCACTGGGTAGATTGTAACGCTTGAATACACTTAGTATTACAGGACTGTATCTATGGGCCCTGTATAGCCATAATCGCACCTTTGAACGCCGATCCAGCAGAAGGTAATTCAATTGCTTGAGGATCCTCTCACGCACAGAGGGTCGATGGATGGGGATTCTTTCAGAGGCGAAATATAGGCCGGTCTTGCGCACTTCAGGAGGGAATCCGTACCTGAAACCGTCCCTGAGTGATCCAAAGTGTGGCGGCAGGCAATTCTGTTCAGCCCAGACACCGGATGGAAACAATAATAAGGCGATGACCCCGCACGCAATGGGGATTTTTAAATTCTTTTCAACTGACATTGAGTTTTTCTCGAAAATTGAACTTAAACTAGGGGAATACAACTGATCTAACCTTTTCCAAAAGAGCTAGTTCCTCTCTCTTTCGCACCAGATTCTTAAAACGGGGATTCAATGAATGCAGAACCAAATTCGCGCCTGCAAATTCAACCTTTTTTACAAAAGCCAATCCCTTTTCCCTATCCTTGAAAATCACAAGGTCTCCGTCCTTTATTTCATTGTGAGATTCAGGCTTGATGAATAGAAGGGCGCCGTCTCCAAAGGACGGTTGAAGACTCTCACCCCTTACTCTTACACAGTAGATTCTGGAAGCCATGGCAGGATCTATTCCTGGTGGAACCTTTACCTGTTCAAATCCCTCTCCCGCGTCATACCCTCCATCTGTGAATTCAAATCCCTCTCCCGCGCTAGCGTGACCAACCACCGGAATCGTGCGGCCAAATTGAGAAGTTGAATCCTCGTTCAAAAGATCACGAATTTTATCTATAGCGTCCTTTATCTCAGCAGATTCAGAGTAAAGCCTGCACTCTCCAAGCTCCAGGGACCAGCTCCAAGAAAACGATTTGTCCGCGAAAAAATCTACCAGGGCTTTTTCTATGAATCCAGGGCTCATTCTCGCGTCTATTC
>CAZFJT010000293.1:0-4900 GCA_964519135.1 uncultured Syntrophales bacterium
CCTGTTGGCGGGAGATCCGATTCGCCGTGTTTTATTCGCAGGCTCAGTAGACTTCGCTCATCGGACTCTCGCCTACCAGCGGCGATTCGGACCGTCTCCCCCGCAAGAGTGAATGTTCAGGCAAATGCCCCTTGCAGGAGATCAGTTACCATAGGAGCGCGCCGCCCATGCTGACTGGAGATAGATAAAATGCTATTTATTACAATGAATTACCACAATAAGATCCAACTGAATCTGGTTAGTCTCTATTTGGTTTGATCTTCAATCCTTTTAATCTCTTCTTTTATAAACTCCTTGAAGTTATCATCACAATCCATCAGCGCGGCCAAATCCCCTTCAAGGTTTGAGGGCTTGATTTTGCAGATCCAGGCCTCTCCGTACGGGTCTTCATTCATCTTTTCAGGCTCGTCCTCAAGGTCCTCATTGACTTCCACAACCTCTCCGGACACCACACCGTAGATCCTGCCAACCCATTTGCCTGACTCAATGGACCCATAGGGCTTACCCTGGGTAATTTCATCATCCTCTTCAGGGAGATCAACAAATGTTATTTCTCCGGCCTGCTTGGAGATGAACTCGGTCGCGCCTGTTACTACAAGGTCCCCTTCAACCTTGGCCCAAAAATGATTCTTTTCGTACTTTAGATCATCAGGGAAAAAATAACCTTCAAACTCCATATCCGACCTCCTGAATATTTAGAAAAAAGATAATTCACATCTTATTGTTTGTTGTATAAAAGGCCCTTATTTACTTGCCATAAACCATTCAATATAGTGTCTTTTACCACATAAGGCTTTTAGGTTGGGAAACAAATCGCTCAATTGTGGCTCAATCTCCCACAATCTTCAACAATTCCTTGGGCTTCACCCTGTTGAGTTTGAACCCGAGATCAGAGGATGAAATTCCAAGGGCCAGGCCGAGTATTTGCGGATAGTAAACTATTGGGATCTTTGCGTCTATTCCAGCGGCCTTCAATATTTTCTTTTGTTGTCCTTCGTACATCACATTACAGAATGGACAAACAAGGGCCAACGCGTGGGCTTCAGTCTCAGCCACATCCCTCAATTTTGTAAGGGCTATCGCGTTTGCGGTTTCTTCGCTGAAACCAAGGACACCCCCACCGCAACATTCAGTTAAAGATGGATACTCCACGACCTGGGCGCCAGTGGCCCTGATAAGATCAGCCATTGTATGGGGCGCTTCTGGGACATCAAAACCAAGCGTCATTTCAGATGGTTTCAAGTAATGGCATCCGTAGTGGGGCGCGATCTTGAGACCTGTGAGGGGTTTTTGCGTAGCTTTTTTTACGCCCTCTGGCCCTATTTCCTCCCAGAGTAGTCTCATATAACTGCGCACCTTTACAGGTCCTTCATATTTCAGGCCAACCTCCGATAGTTTATCATTGATTTCAGATTTCAATTCAGGGTGTTCATCAAGTTCTTTTGCAGCTTCAGCAAGGGTGGCCGCGCATGAGTTGCACAGCGCGCAAATTTCCTTGCCCTCTCTTTCAGCAAGGCTCAGATTTCTCGCTGCAACCAGTAGGGCGTCATGTGCGCTTTGGGATTTTATGGGAAATCCGCAACAACCGAACTCTGTAAGATCGTGTAGTTTTATGCCTAGCTTTTCAGCAGTGAGCCTTGTGGCCAGTTCATAATTGAGGTTCCTCACAGGAACGGTGCAACCCAGGTATAGGAGCGCTTCCATTAATTCACTTCCCAAGCAATTTTTCGAAATCTTCCCCATGTTCTTCTATTGGGGGCAGCCCGAGTTTTGTTCTCTTCTCGTTTTCGAATTCACCTATCTCATAAAGGCGGCCATGTTGAATCAAAATATTTCTTTGCGCAGTCAACCCGGGTGGAGCGCAGGCCTCTTTAGCGGCAATGTTCTATATCGCGAACATCAATTCCGTAAAACCAACTCCTTGCGGGCAAACCTCATGGCACGCGTAACAAGTGGAGCAAAACCAAATGAACTCGCTAGTTAACACTTCTTTTTCCATCCCAAGGATAGCCATGCGGATAATTTTTCTGGGATCATACCTTCTTTCAATTGGCTCAATAGGGCAAGCGGCAGTGCAAGCCCTGCACGCGTAACAGGCCATGATCCCTTTTCCGCCCGGTTCTTGGGCTATTCGGAATTTAAATGAAGGATCCAAGTCATTTAGCTTTATTGCAGACATGTTTTTAATTACTCCACCGCGCGTCCCCTGAACCGCGCTATCACAATGGTTGGCGCAATCCTAACGAACGGCTCATCTCCATTACCGCTTCAGCAAATTCCGGGACTGAGTTGGACGCTAGGGTGATGAGTGAAAGTCTTTTGGGATCAACTCCCGCTTCCTTCAACATTGTAGAGGCTAAAGAAACTCTGGATCTGGCTATATCAGAGCCGTAAACTGATGCGCAATTACCGGAATGGCAGGCCATAACCATTACCCCTTCAGCGCCTTTGATAAAAGCGTCCATTATCAGGGATTGATCAAGGGTTCCCGCGCATTGGACCACCACTGGATAAAGGTCTTTGCAAATTCCACCACTTGCGGCCTCCATGGCCCTGACCGCTGAATTCTTACACGCAAAAACAACAATCTTTCCCTTTAGATCCTTTTCAGCTTTGAACCTGATGAGATCCGAATATCCGCTCAGGGGGCCCCCAGCTCCGGTGGTAACCATCTCAATAGCCCTGGTGGGACAGGCTGATACACATATTCCGCACGCCTGGCAGGAGTACTCATTCACCCTTGCTGCGTGTTCGAATCCGATCGCCCAATGGGGGCACTGGCGATAGCAAGTCAGGCAAATCGCGCATTTTTCAGGGTCCACCTTTGCATAGGTTTGAGGCTTGTTAATATTTAGGAGATCCCGAAGCTTTATTATTTCATCTGTAACATTGTCCACATCATCATTCAGATTGGTGTGAATTCCGCCGTCTTTGGCCCCATTGATAGTGAAAACACCCCGTCTTGGGGTAGTAACTCCAGTAAATCTTACTGATTCAGGTTGTAATCCAAGCGTCGATCCCCTGGGTCCGATTACAGCCCGAGGTAGGACTTTTCCCTGGCACGGGTTAAACAGGTCCTCATCTACCACTATCAAGGAGGGTTCTATCTGAACCGGCCTTTCCAATTCAGGATCAATGAATTCAGCATTCCACTTTTCCTGATCCTTTGTGAAAGAAACCTTATTATCATGAAACTTGTAAAATATCGCGCCCTTTAATCGGGTTTCCCTGTAAAGGCTTTCCAGGCCGGTCTCGGCCACCTTGGCGCTCCTGATAAAAATATGGGTCTGAACCTTTTCCAATGACTGAAATTTAAGAGCAAGCTCCAATGTCTCTGAGAAGCGCCTGGGATCCGATTCACCTGAGAGCCCGCAGAGTATTATCACGTGTCGCCAGTTATCATCTCGCGGATCAAGTAATTCTACGATATTTTCATTGGACAGGGCCCAACTGATGGAGATCACAGTGTTATCAGGTGTTAGAACATATTTGAAGAATCTCGGTGTCCTTTTGGCGGCGCCTGACAGAACCACCGCGTCCGCTTGCTTTTCAATAAAACCATTGTTTGATTTAAATCGCGCTGTGAAAGCGCCCACAAATCCCTTGACTTCAACGAGCTTCCCGGCGTCTATGATTTCTATATTGTCGGATTCAGGCATCAAAGGAACATCGCCTGCCAGGACCACTTTAAAACCCAATTGAGACAACCTGTTTGCAAGTGACTCAGCCCCCTGATCCGAGCCGATTATCAGGACTGCGCTGAAATCAGGCTCAACAACGGGCTCGTTTGATGCCAACAGGGAAGAATCTTTACTGGAGACGCTCAATTCACACCTCCCCATTGACGGTTTTAATGTGTGTGCGCACTGCCCTGGCTGTTGAAATTCCGTCTTCAACGGCCTGGACTATTGAGCCGGGTCCTTTTGCCGCGCCCGCCACAAAGACGCCATTGGAATTGGATGGAAGGTTCAAAGGGGCCGCTGTCATAAAGCCTTCAGGCCCTATATCCAGTCCAATGGTATCAGCCAATCGGGTCTCAGGGGACATACCCACGCTCAAAACCACAATATCAAAGGATTCACGCACAGTTAGCGATTCAGGTCCATGGAAAAGGATCAAGGGTCTATCAGATTCATCTGTTCTGATCTCAGATACGGCCGCGCGAATCAGGCGAACCTCTTTAGCCGCCTCATTGAGCCTGTTTTCAAAATCCCTGTCATAGGTCTGTATATCCATGTAAAACATAGTCACCTGGGTTGAAGGGAATCGCTTTTTTAGCAGGCGTCCCATGCGCATGGCGTATCCGCAGCACACCTGGGAGCAATAGTTCTTATCAATGCGGGTGTCCCTACTTCCCACACATTGTATGAAAGCCGCCTTGAACGGTTCATCTCTATTGGAGGGAGCAAATGAGCCATCCCTGAGCTTCTGATCAAGCTCCTTTGAGGTAATTACACCATTGATCAGTCCATATCCGTACTTGGGCTTTTCAATGGGATCAAAGGGCTTGAATCCTGTGGCAATGATCACTGTTGAAGCGCTGATTTCCATTTCCGAAGGCTGATCATCCAGGTTAATCGCGCCTGAAGGGCACGTGTCCAGGCAGGCTTTACAGCTTCCATCCTTGAACCATAGGCATTCTCGAGAATCCAAAGTGACCGATTTATCAATGGGTGATCTCTTAAGGACATTGGGCTCAGGACACACTTGCAGGCACTTACCGCAATCTTCACAAAGGTTGGGGTGTATGGCCCGGGGTCTTTGGAGAATAGTAAACCTGTTTGAACCCTGTTTTAATGAGGAATCCTCCAATTCGGCCCTTGGAAGAACAGTTATAAGCTCTCTGTGCTCGGCCACCTTCTCAAGTAGTTCCTCCAATAGGCATGCTCCACACCGTTGG
>CAZFJT010000294.1:0-4891 GCA_964519135.1 uncultured Syntrophales bacterium
GCCAACTACACTTTCAAAGGCCGATTCCCCTGTGTAAGGACCGGCAAGGTCCGTCGCGCCGTTCTTTGCGCCCCATAAAACCAATCCCACACCTGTGGAGTAAACAGGCGAACTTACCAGATCAACAAGCCCACCCACGTTTATCGGCTGCCCCAACCGAACCGGAAGGTCGAATATTTGCTCTGCAAGCTCCCCGATTCCTTCCAATTCCACGGTTCCACCGGTGAGCACAATTCCTGATGCTTTAATAATTGATATTTTTCCAGCTCTCTCCTCGCGAGCCCAAGTATTTCCTCCATTCTAGGTTCAGTAATATCAGCAAGCACACTGCGGGATAATATTTTTGGCTCTCTACCGCCAACTCCAGGAACCGGCACGGTCTCTTCAGGATCAACCATTGACCCAAGAGAACAACCGAATTTTCTCTTTATCTTTTCAGCCTCCACCATGGGGGTCCTTAGACCAACTGCTATGTCATTTGTGAGCTGATATCCTCCCACTGAAATTACCGCGGTATGGTGAATTGCGCCCTCAGAGAAAACAGCTATATCAGTTGTCCCTCCACCTATATCTATCAGCGCGACCCCGAGCTCTTTTTCATCAGCCGACAGGGTAGCCTCTGCTGAGGCAAGCTGCTGCAATACAAGGTCATTTACCCTAAGACCGCTCTTATGCGCGCATCTGATTATGTTTTGGGCCGCGGACATTCCAGCGGTAACGATGTGGACCTTTGCCTCCAACCTGACTCCCGCCATTCCTATCGGCTCTCTTATTCCATCCTGATCATCAACCATATACTGCTGGGGTAACGTGTGTATGACCTCGCGATCCATGGGTATGGCCACAGCCTGAGCTGCTTCAATGACCCTATCCACATCCACATGGCTTACCTCGCGATTCTTTATTGCTATAACTCCGTGGGAATTTATTCCCTTAATATGCCCCCCTGAAATACCGGCAAAGACATTGTCCGCCCTGCGCCCGGCCATGAGTTCCGCGTCCTCTACAGCCTTGCGAATTGCGTATACAGTGCGATCTATATTTACCACTACTCCTTTTCTCAATCCCAGAGACGGAGATGAGCCCACGCCTATGATGTCTACCACACCTTCATCGCCCACTTCTCCGATTATGGCGCAGATCTTGGTTGTGCCCACATCCAGGCCAACAATTATCTCTCCGCTTCCAAACATATTCATACCCCTAAATTGATCAGTCGGGATCGGACACGCGCCCCAAATTCAGCTTGCGCCGCGCAAAGCCAAATTCCTGTGATCAGACGTCCAGCCGTGTCTTATCAACGCCCTGTCTTCGTAGTCAAGATCAATAACGTTTGTATTGGGCCATTTTCCTCGGGCGCCAAGGAATCTGCGCAACTTGGTCAAACGCTTCAGCTTATTCGGGTAGTCATCCACACCCAGAATGATCCTCTTGGCGTCAGAAGTGAACAGGGAAAGTCCATGATCCAAATCGATTCTTATTTCCGCTGGTTTCCTCAAATTTTTTGGAAAACCGGGTCTTTCCATTAATTCCAACAAATTTACGCCCTTGCGAATCATATATTTCACACGATCCCCGTTTTCATTGAGATCCTTCTGTGTGACCCCTGTAAACAGCGGATAAGTAATGCTGTCCCCAGGCAAAACCCTTGTAAAGACTTCACCATCCTCATCCACATAATACAGTCGTTCTGCAGACACTATGGCCACAGGTCGCCTTTCTGTGATCTCTATGAGCAGTCTACCCGGAAATCTCCTGTACACTGAAGCTGAGGCTATTCTAGGATGTCTTTTCAAATTCTCGGATATTTCCACCAGGTCCATTAGAAGCATGTTCGCGTCAGGCGCTACTCCGGAGGCGTCTATGATTTCTTGCCTGGACAATTGGCCGTCACTGTTGATTTCCATTTGTTGGAGCCTGAAATAGGGTATTCTAATGAAAACCAGGTACAAAAGCGCCACCCCAAGGAGAACATCCGCGATTATTACTATGGCCAGCGAGGATTTTATGGCAATGCGCCTTGGGCTCACTGATTGTTTCGTGTCTTTAGGATTTTCGGATTTACTTTTTCCACTCATATTCAATCCCGGTCATGTGAGTCGATGATCTTGACTTCCAATTCAAGATCCAATCCGTACTCTTGGGCCACCCTATCCTGGATGATTCCTATCAATTCCAATACATGGGCTGATGAAGCCCTTCCCTTGTTGACTATGAAATTCGCGTGTTTAGGAGACACCATAGCGTCTCCAACAGTAAGGCCTTTCATACCAAGCCTGTCAATGAGCATTCCAGCCGGTTGATCATGCGCAGGATTCCTGAAAACACAACCTGCGCTTGGAAATCCCAAGGGTTGGGAAGCTCTTCTGGAAGTCTTTTGCCTGTCCATTTCTTTTTTGAGCAAATCCCTGTCTCGCCTTTCAAGAACAAGCTTTGCCTCCAAAGCCACTGATCCCTCTGGAAGAAATATCTCCCTGTACTTGGGTTTAAAAATATCCGGACCGATTGTCTTTTCATAACCCTCGTGGTCCAATATGGTAATTTCCTTTATGAGCCCGCCCACTGTCATCTCACCG
Source organism: uncultured Syntrophales bacterium (assembly GCA_964519135.1). Classification (GTDB taxonomy): domain Bacteria; phylum Desulfobacterota; class Desulfomonilia; order Desulfomonilales; family Desulfomonilaceae; genus CAZFJT01. The sequence continues at coordinate 2,577 of CAZFJT010000294.1, forward strand.
GTTCCAGCGTTCATCTTTATCGCGCCGCCAAACGCCCCTGGAATACCCCAAAGCCCTTCAAGGCCACAGTAACCTTGGCGGCAAGTCATCTTCACCAGTGTCGGCAACATCATTCCACAAGATGCTTTCAATGTGACCTTATCAGATCCATTTTCAAATATTTCCCAGTACCGTATTCCTGTGAGCCTAATAACCACTCCCCTAAAGCCCTTGTCCATGAAAAGACAATTTGAGCCTCCTCCAATGAAGACTTTTCTGATTTGCTCGCGATTCAAATATCTGATCAATCGGGCAAGCTGATCCTTGTTTTGAGGCGCAACCAAAAGATCAGCCGGTCCTCCAATCCTGAACGTGGAACGAGACCTCAGTTCTGCGTTGACTCGGCAATCGCCATTTACTATTTCAGAGATCTCATTGATCCGGTCCAGGGTCAGTTCCATTGGCTACTCCTTGGACTTCAATGTTTCCAGTATCTTTGGCCCTGCGCCTGTTACATCACCAGCGCCCAGAGTTATAAGCATGTCTCCGGATCGAAGGTCCTGGCAAACCCGATCTATGGACGCGCTCAAATCTCCCACATATCTTGCCGTTTTATGGCCCCGTTTTCTTATCTCATTGCAAAGGGATTCAGCGGTTATATTCTCAATGGGCTTTTCCCCTGCAGGGTATATATCGGTAATATACAATAGGTCAGCGTCATGGAAGGCTGTTACGAATTCATTGAACAATCCGTGTGTCCTGGTATATCTGTGGGGCTGAAATAGAGCCGCTATTCGCTTGGGGGCAATTTGTCTGGCCGCTGAGAGAACAGCCTTGATCTCTGTGGGATGATGTCCGTAATCATCTATTACCGTCACACCGGCCGCCCTTCCCTTTAGGGTGAATCTCCTTTGCACTCCCTGAAATGATTCCAGGGCCTCCTGGATCACATTAAAAGGTATTTGAAACACCTCAGCCACTGCTATGGCCGCAAGCGCGTCCTGGATATTATGCGCGCCCGGCATGGGAAGCTTTACTTGGCCGAGTTCATTTTCTTCCAAAAAAACGGTGAACTTGGAAAATCCTCCTTCAAAGGATGGGTTCCGGCCCCTGACAGCCGCTTGTGAAGCCATTCCGTATGTGAGAAACCTCTTTTCAATTTTTGGTATGAGATTTTGCACTTCAGGATCGTCAATACACACTATTGCGTACCCATAGAATGGAATCCGGTTTATAAATTCCAGAAATACAGCCCTCACATCATCCATGGAGTTATAGCTGTCAACATGTTCCATGTCCAAGTTAGTTATCAAGGCGATGGTTGGGTACAGTTTCAGGAAGGAGCGATCAGACTCGTCAGCCTCTGCAACCAGGAGATCCCCTTGGCCGAGCTTCGCGCCTCCGCCCAATGTGTCCAGTTTGCCTCCTATTATTACGGTAGGATCCAAACCCGCGGCGCCCAGGATTGTGGCTATCATGGATGTTGTAGTTGTCTTTCCGTGCATACCGGCCACTGCTATTGAGGTTTGCATCCTCATCAATTCAGCGAGCATTTCAGCCCTTGGGATAACCGGAATCATCGCCTCCCTTGCGGCAACAAGCTCAGGGTTGTCCCAGGATGCGGCTGATGTGAAAACAACCACTTCCGCTGTTCCTATATTTTCTTTGGAGTGTCCAAGACAAATCCTCGCGCCCAATGACTCCAATCTTTTGGTAGCCCCTGATTCCTTAAGATCAGATCCACTGACCCTGAATCCGAGATTCAAGAGTATCTCGGCTATGCCGCTCATTCCGACACCGCCAACTCCAACAAAATGAATATCCTTTAATTTCTGAAACAGGGCGCCTATCAATTGCAGGTCCCTCCTATTTTCATGATCTCCATTGCTATTGTTCCCGCGGCCTCCGGTCTGCCAAGTTTCAATGAATTTTCAGCCATATCAGCCAAAACGTCCGGATTCTCCAAAAGATCGATAATCTGATCAACAAGATGGGAATCATCCAGGGGCTTGTCGGGAATTATTCTTACCGCGCCGCTTTTGGCAAGAAGACTGGCGTTTTTTGTCTGATGATCACCAACCGCGTACGGATAGGGGACTACTATTGCAGGCTTACCCTTTGCGGATATTTCGGCCATTGCGCCCGCGCCTCCCCTGCAAATTACCAGATCAGCCCAATCATAAGCCGCGCCCATGGAATCTATAAATTCCTTGGTTTCAGCCTGAATATTGGCTCTGTTGTACGCCTCCTGAACTTCATTGGCCAGAACTTTTCCGGTCTGATGCGTGACTCTGATTCTGTCGCCAAATTGGGAAAGCCTCTCAGCGCCTTTTATC
>CAZFJT010000295.1:0-4876 GCA_964519135.1 uncultured Syntrophales bacterium
GGATTTAATATAAGTCAGCTCAAGGCCTGAGGGCTTTAATCCCAAATAACCGCCCGCCACATGGTGTGTGAAAAGGGATGTTATGTGAGAGTCCAGAACAATGACTTCATCCGCTGCTTTTTCAAAGAATCTCGCAAATAATCCGGCAGTGGCCGAGCCGCACCCCACTCTCATCTTTACGGATTTCAGACCATTGATAACAGGGCGCTTGCCCACCTGGACCTCCAGCTTTGCGCCACCTTTTACACTCAGCCTTAACGCCTCTCTGTTCGCTATGGCTGCGATAGCCCTGGCCGCGGTAAAGCCGGCTTTGCCTGTTAACCGGTTCACCCCACCTATGGCCAGTATCTTGGAACCGTACTCCTCTGTCTCCACCATACCGACCGTCCGACCATCGAACTTTATGTCAGAGCCTTCAGCGCCCACATGCAGATCAGTGTCAATCTTGACCTTAACCCCTGAGTACGAAAGGGGAACCTCTGTTACAGCGGTTACCACATCCACGCCGTCTCTTTTGTATGAAACTATATACGGCGCGGGCACGTAATCTGGATACGTGCCCCCAGCGCCTATAGCGGTAATTATTGGGCGCTTGATCACTTCTCTGGTTTCAGGGCCCAGGATGCCTTTTATCTCCTCATATTTCAGCAATGGACGAGTTCTTTTCAACTCACCTTGCGCATTCTTGTATCTCTTGCATGCGCCTATCATGCCTTCAGGAATACTACAAGCCACTGGGCATGAACGACAAATAATGGCGCCGTCGGTGGGTTCAATTATCTCAATAACAGCATTCACAGGGCAGACCTTCAAACAGGTGCGGCACTGCACACAACCTTCATTAATTACGGCTTTTTCATCTTCAAGCTCTATAACACCCAAAGGGCAATCCCTGACACATCTCTCACAACCAGTGCACTTATCCGGATCAATCTTCATTTTCCGCTCCACTAAAGGCTTCCATTATCCTTTCAAGGCTTATGGGCAGATCGCGCATATTAGACCCAACAGCCTGGCCCACTGCTGAGGCAATGGTGGGAATAGTGGGAATAAGGGCCGGCTCTCCAACACCTTTGGCGCCAAATGGCCCTGTGGACTCCTCCTCTTCAACGATGATAACAGGGTCTATTTCAGGGGTATCCTCCAAGGTTGGTATGAGGTAGTTTTCAAAATTATTGGTTTCACCCGGTATGTACTCCTCCATTAATGTCATACCCAGTCCCATTAAAACGCCGCCGCATATCTGTCCTTGAACATTCAAAGGATTCATGGCCCTGCCCACATCATGCGCGGCAGCCACCTTCTTAACCACAGTCTCTCCGGACCACGGGTTCACCTCCACTAAAGCAGCGTGGGCTGCAAACGCATATGTTCCGTACGGAGAGCCTTGGCCGGTTTCAGGATCAAGGGCCGTAGTATCAGGATTGAACTCTCCAAAGCCCTTTGCAATTATGCCTTTATCGTTCATGGACCCGATGACTCTTTCCACCTCCATGGCGGTGTCAGGAGACCCCTTTACCCATATCTTACCTTGAGCCATTTCAAGATCCAGGCGGTCCACTTCCATAAGGGATTCAGATTCTGTGAAGATCATGTCTTCAAGGACCCTTGCCGCTTCCATTACAGCGCGGCCGGATATATAGGTCTGCCTGCTCGCTGAAGTCGCGCCCGCGTCTGTTGTGAGGTCAGTATCGCCTCTCACGAGTGATATTCGAGCTTCATCAATATTGAACCTGGACGCAACCACTTGCCGCAATATGGTATCCGATCCCTGGCCAATTTCAGCCGCGCCTGTATAAAGAATCACATCGCCTTCATTGGTCCATAGTATTTGCGCGGTGGATGGATTGGGAATACCTGTGTTGCCTATACCGTAGAACATCGCGCCGAGCCCCACACCTTGAACTACATTCTTGTTACGTATCAAGGACGAGCGCCATTTGTGGTAGGTGGGTTTCACGGCTTCCAAGCACTTGGCCATCCCGACGCTTGATTCAAGAACCTGACCCGTGGCGGTTGAAAGCCCTGGACGAAGGCAATTGATAAGCCTGAATTCCAATCTATCCATTCCCAGCTTATCCGCGAGACCGTCCATTTGACCTTCATGGGCCAATGCAACCTGGGGAACTCCGAATCCACGCATCGCGCCGGCCCACGGATTGTTGGTATACACAAGCTTGCAATCCACATGAACATTTGGAACGTAGTAAGGGCCTGTTCCATGCACAGCGGCCCTTGTGGCCACAGCCAGGCCATAGGACGCGAACGCCCCTGTATCTCCTATGATCTCCATGTCCCAAGCGGTTAGCTTGCCCTCTGAGTCCGCAGCGCTTCTGCATCTCATCTTGATGGGATGACGCTTACCAGTTCCCAGAAATGTCTCTTCCCTTGTGTAGACCATCCTGACCGGTCTTTTTAACAGCCACGCGGCCAGGCCAAGGTACGGCTGGACAGACACATCCAGCTTGCCTCCAAAGCCTCCCCCTGTCTCAGCCTGGATCACCCTTACCATGCTCTTTTCAATTCCCAGGAAGCGGGCCACCTCTCCTTGATCATAATGGGGATTCTGAGTGCACGCGCGGATAACCAGCCTGCCATCGTCCAGCCAGGCCCTCCCAGCCTCTGTTTCCATGGCTGAATGCTCTATCCATGAAGTTGAATATTCAGCTTCATGCACAACAGCGGCCCTGTTAAAACCCTCTCCAAGATCACCCTTTGAAATGATCCTTGAGGCCATAATGTTTGTATCTTGCCTATCAGGGTGAACAAGAGGGGCGTCTTTTTGCAGGGCTTCTAACGGATCAAACACACCTTCAATGGTCTCGGCTTTTATATACACAAGCTTTGCGGCTTGACGCGCTGCTGATTCAGTTTCACCGGCTACCAGAGCAAACGCCTGCCCCCTATGCCGGATTAAATCATCGGCCAGAAATTCCTGATCCTTTATGGAAGGCGCTATTCCAAGCCTTTTCTCCCCAGGTATATCCTTTGCCGTAAAGATGGCCGCCACACCCGGGAACTTTTGCGCCTTTTCCACATCAATGGTTTCTATCTTTGCCGGCGCCTGATCAGAGCGGACACATACAAGGAACAGATCTCCATCTTCCATAAGGTCAGCGCCGAATTTTGCAGTACCCAAGGCCTTTTCAAAAACTCCGTAACGCTTGACGGATTCGCCCACTCCCATTACGCTTCTCCAATCTCACGCCAAAGTGTTTCAAGCGCGCCCGCGATGACATTTGTAACAGCAGGTACTTTATAGGTGGTTGACGACCGCCATCCGCACACTTGACAAAATGTCCCAGCGCACATCCTGCCTGCCTCAAACCAAAGCCAATGGCCTGGTTCACCATTCTTCAAAAGATCTTCCACTTCAGTAAGACGCCTTGGAGACGGGAAACACGCTCCCACCACCACCCTTGGGTCCGCCATATCACTGTCCAAACAAATGGCCACATTGACCCGCGCGATAACCACGGCCTTGCGCCTTCCAATCTTGTAAAAAAAGCTCTTGGACCGCGATGGAAGGTCATCAAAATGAAATCCTGTTATTATCTCTCCTGAACCTAATGATGTTCGGTTCGGCCCTATTACCAAGTCTTCCATTGAAGATCGTCGAGCGCCATGTAAAGAAGCTATCTCAGCCTTCGCGGCCAATGCTGTGAGAACCGTCATTCCATCCGCGGCGGGTGACCCGTTTGCCACATTCCCGCCTATTGTCGCGGCTGATCTCACCTGCGCGGCGCCAAAGGTCCCGGCCATTTGGGTTAGTATTGGCAATCTCTGGGCCACATTAGAATCTCCAAGAAGTTGGGCTATTGTTACAGCCGCGCCTATGAATGGAATTTCTGAGTCCATGTCTATGGTCCTTAATTCAGGAATCCTGGTTATGTCGACCATGGGTTCCTTAGGAGCGTCGCCTATCAAGCGCATTTCCCTGAACCTTACGGAGAGATCTGTTGCGCCCCCAACCACTATGGCGCCTTGAGCGGCCAGCTCCAGGGCCTCCTTTATAGATGACGCAATCATATAGCTAGTCATTGTGACCATCCCCGTCATCATCCCCAAGGCTCTCTTTGGCTGTTTCAATGGCTCGTATAATCTGCGTATAACCCCCACACCTGCAAAGATTCCCTGAAAGGGCCGATTTTATTTCCGATTTTGTCGGCGCCTTAGATCTCTTGAATAATCCAAGCCCAGCCATAATAGCGCCCGGTGTGCAGAAGCCGCACTGTATAGCCCCGGACTCAATGAAAGCATTTTGCAGGGGATGGGGTTTTTCCATTGAGCCTATGCCTTCTATTGTTGTGACTTCCCTTCCTGACACCTTCCAGGCGGGAGTAAGGCAAGAATTCACTGGCTCATCATCCACAAGAACAGTGCACGCTCCACACTCTCCTACTCCACAGCCTTCTTTCGCGCCTGTTAACCCCAATCGATTCCTTAATAGGTCCAAGAGTGTCTCGTGGTTTGGGATATCTTGTAGAACCATCTGTTTGCCATTTAATTTGAATTCCAATTTCATATATTTACATCCAGGATCTCTGCTAAAAATTGGTTTTCATGGCCGGCTCGTCCATTGAAATGATTGGAAACAAACAAGCCTCCCCATAAGCTGTTCCAAATCAAGGCCTCATCTATTTAGGCGTCTTTTGGGCGATTCTCAACTTTTACGTGAATTTCAAAGTCCGGTAACTCCTCGGTAATTGGGGGCGCGGCGTTGAGCCTGTTGGCGGGAGATCCGATTCGCTGTGTTTAAATTCGCAAGCTCAGCAAACTTCGCTCATCGGACTCCCGCCGTCCGGTTCGGCTCACGCTACTTCCATTCCCAGATTCTCTCCTCTCTCCTCCCTGCCGCCAACAACTGAGGGATTAC